>JBDNHG010000059.1:0-6833 GCA_041688925.1 Acidimicrobiales bacterium
ATCTGCGTGAGATCGATATCGGCAAGAACATCGTCAACGTGTTGGTCGCCATCGGCGCCATTCTGTTGACCCGATTCATCATCGTCTACGGCTTCGGTGCCGTGCATGCCGCGGCACATCCGAGCCGGCGCGTTCCGCTCAAGTTCCGCCACGTCATGTATTGGGGTGGACTGCGCGGCGCTATCTCGCTGGCGCTTGCCCTGTTGCTCGAAGAAAGCGATTTCTCGCCCGAGGTCGTCAACACCCTTCTGGTCATGACCTTTGGTGTCGTGCTTTTCACCCTGCTCGTACAAGGCACAACGATCAGCGCATTGATCAGTCGCCTTGGCATGTCTGGCCAAGACGAAAATCAACGCCGCCAACAAGAGATTCAGGCCCGCATCTATTCTCGACGAGCAGGCGCAGCCGAGATTGCTCGCCTCGGCGGCGAAGGCGTGTTGTTCTCGTCGATGGCCAGCGCGATGCAGTCGACGTACAACGACGAAGTCGATGACGCCCGCACTGAGTTGACCGAACACTTCGGCACCCACCCCGAGCTCGAGGTTGCGATGCTGTTACAAGCCCGACGTGATGCTCTCGTCGCCGAGCAATCAGCCATTGGCGACATGGTGCGCCGCGGCCTGATCAGCACCGACATCGGCCATCATCTCACCGTTGAGTTGCACAACCGCACCGCCGCACTCGATCTCATCGAAGAGCGATGGGAAACCAACTCTGCTCCCCCAGGCGAACTGGACAACCAATGACCTCGAACGACGCAGGTGAGTTGATCTATGTCAGTTGGGGTGGCACCGGGCGAGGCGCTGCGTTGCGGGCCGCATACGAGCAGGCCGCCGATGCCGGCCAGTCGTTGACCTATCTGGCGATACTCGACCCGCCACATTTCAAGGACCTCGACAAGAACCTGATCGCGCTCGTTGTCGACGAACTCGAATGGCTGTTGAACGCCCATATGCGCACCGTCGCCGAAGCCAGCTACAAGCGGGTCGAAACAACACGAGTACTCGTGCGCACCGGTGAGGTCGATGACGAAGTCGTCGAGCTGGCGATGCTCACAGGCGCCGCGTCAATCGTGCTCGGCGCCCCGATCGACGTCGGCGGAACCTCGGTATCCAACTTGGTCGCATCGCTGCGAATTCGCACCGGTGCCGCCGTTTCCATCGTCGACCCCGAAGCGTCACCCCACCACTAACGCCAGTCCAGGGGCGGCTCTGTGACCGCAACCACAGCGTCAGCGTCGCCGCTGCGACAGAATGTTCTGGCGCAATCGCTGATAGTGAAGCCATGAGCAACTTCAGCCAACGAGCCTTCAACCCACAACCCGAACCCCCCTGGCGGTTTCGGCCGCTACGGCTTCAATCCCCAGCCTGACCCACCCGCATTCGTGCCGGGTTTGCGGACCAACGTCAACCCGGTGCAACCCGTCGGCCTGCTGCTGCCCGCCGTGCAAGCCTGAGCACCTACGTAGCGACCCCGGTGCGCTGTCAGTCTTGGGTCGTGCGGAAATAGTCGGGCTTGCCGAGCGGCCAATACTCGCCCCAAACATGTTCGCCGCCGGTGATCTCGAGATGAGTGCCGGTGATGAACTGCGCCGCTGGGCTCGCCAGGTACGCAGCGCCTTGCGCTACGTCCCATACGTCGCCCAGGCGACGCATAGGATTGTGGCCAAAGCTGGCCTTGGCCTCGTCGGGATAGGTCTGCAATCCCTCGCTGGCGATGACACCCACGGCGATCGAATTCACACGGATGTCGTGCGGTGCCCACTCGACCGACAGCGAACGAGTGAGTGCAACACCGCCCGCCCGTGCCGCCGCCGTATGGGGAAGTCCCACCGACGCCCGACCCTGGATCGTCGAGATATTGATGATGTTCCCCGGTGTCTCGGCGGCGACCCAGTGGCGGGCCGCTTCCTGCATCATGTACCAGGTGCCGTAAAGGTTCGTCTCGACAACTGCGGCCCATCCCTTTGGTGTGATGTCGAGCGCTTCGGCCGAGAACTGGCCGCCCGCGTTGTTGATCACATGGTCGATGTGACCATATGTTGTGGCGATGCGGTCGATGGTGGCCGCTACCTGATCGGGCTGGCGGACGGTCATCGTGATGGTCTCACACGGCACATCGATCGATGCAAGATCGTGCGCCAGCCGATCGAGTGACTCGGCGGTACGCCCGGTTCCCACGATCGACGCGCCCAAACGGCCAAAGAGCACCGACATCGCCGTGCCGATCCCGCCCGCGGCTCCGGTGATCACCACGACCTGGCCCGCGAACAAGTCGTCTCGGTACACCAGCGGCATCTGGCACAACTCGTCGAAGGTATGGCTGTGATACGGGTCGGGTGTACTCATGATCGAACACTCGCACCGGTCGCCCGGCTTATGCAAATGGCGCAGTTCAATTCGTCGGATTCACGCATCGAACTGTCACGGCGGCGACTGTGAACACATATTCGCTACGGTGACACTGATCGAAAGGGTCACCACGGTGGATAACAACGAACGAACGCAAGGTCGGGTGGCGGCGGTGCACGCCATGGCACTGGTGCTGGTGCTGGCAGCACTGCTGGTTGCATCCTGTAGCGCCTCGTCCACCACAATTTCGGCAGCAGACCCGATTGCAACCTCGGTCCCAAGCGCGGACTCGGCCACCCTCGACGACCAATCCCCAGCAGATTCTGTCGAAGCAGACTCTGTCGAAGCAAATAAGCCCGACGACGAGAGCGACACCTCTGCGCCGACCGCCGAGCAAACCCCAGCCGAAGCCGACAGCAGCGAAGGCGACCCGCCAACCTCGACCGACGGCACGCTCAATAGCGGTGAGTCTGGGCTCGTTCTGCTGGATGCCGGCGCCGAGCCTCGAACCGAACTTCGGTTGATGATCGCTGCATCGTGTGGTGAGGTCATGACGGTCAGCCAGACCCAAGAACTCACACAACTGGTCGACGGCACGCTGCTTCCCAGCAACGGCGCCGTCGGCAATCTGATGGAACTATCGACGACTGCGACACCCAACGGCGAGAACTACGACATTCGGTCCGAGGTCACCGGCGCCGTCTCTGCCCCAGGAACGCCAGCCGAGGTCGCGGCGGCGCTCAACCCCGAACTCGCTCTGTTGATCGGCCTGACCACCTTCGCCACCATCGACGATCGCGGGCGACAGATTCCTGGCACAACCCGACTCGAAGGAGGCGAATCGCTCGGACCGCTTCGCGAGACGGTCGAAGCTGCAGCGATGACCCAAGCCCCATTGCCGGCCGAGCCAGTTGGTGTCGGGGCTCGATGGGAAACCGAGACCGTGACCGATGTGCAGGGCCTGATGGTCATGACCACGACTGTTTCCGAGGTCGTGGCCATCGAGGGCACCGTCATCGAGATGATCGTGACAGGAACCCAGCAGGTAGCGGTCGGGTCCGAGATGAATGTTCAGGGCATAACCGCAGAAGTCACCGAGTGGCGTTCAGACACCACTGGTGAAGTCATCATCGACCTCGCCACGATCAGCCCAATCAGTCAGACCACCATCACCGACTCAGTGCAAGGCTTCGAGTTCACGGGCGCTGGGGGCGGAAGCCTCAGCCAAACCCTGCACATCGAAGTCTCGGTTGCCGCCGAGCCCAACGACGGATGCACCGGCCGCATCCCCCGCCCGTAGCCCCACTGCACACTTGCCCGGGTGCGCACTCCCCCGGGTCCGCAACGCAACGCAATACAACACAGCTCAACTCAACACAGCTCAACGCCACCGCAGCGGTTACCCCACACGATCGGAACCGCGGAGCCAACCAGGTTGACGCGAGCGCTATTTGGTGGTGATGGTTGGCTGCACGTATTGCCAACCAAAGCGACCCTTGATGCAGAGGTGGCCGCTGGTCACGCTGTGATCGCTCGGCGAGGTGACCTTGACGATGGTGTTGTCTTGCACGTGCATCTCGAGGTTGCAGCCGACACCGCAATAGGAACACACCGTGGTTGTGACGGTCTGCTCTTCTGGTTTCCACTGGGCTGCTTGGCGCAGGTCCCACTCGGTCTTGAACTGCAGCGCATTCGTGGGGCATACGGCAACGCAGTTACCGCAATAGACACACGCCGAATCAGGAAGTGTGACGTCGAACTCGGTACTGATGCGGGCGCCGAAACCACGGCCCGACACCGAGATAGCGAAGGTGTGCTGGGCGTCATCGCCGCACGCCTCGACACACTTGTAGCAGAGCACGCACTTGTCATAGTCCCGGATGTAGAGGTCGTCTTGGACCTTGACCTCCTCGTCGATCCTCTCGGCGTCGTCGCCGAAACGAGCCGGGTCTGCGCCATAGTGCTCGCTCCACGAGTTGAGGTCATCGGCCTGACTCAGGTCGACACCCGACCCCAAAAACTCGAGCACCATCTTGCGGCTGTGGCGCACCCGCTCAGAGTCTGTCTGCACGACCATGCCGTCTTCGGCCGGGCGAGAACACGACGGAATAAGGGTGCGGCTTCCTTCGAGTTCGACGACGCACAACCGACAGACGTTCACCGGCGTCAGGTTGTCTGAGTAACACAAGGTCGGCGTGTCGATGCCTGCCGCCTTGCACGCGTCGAGCACCGTTGCGCCTTGCGGCACGCTGATATCGGCGCCATCGACACCAATCGTCACCGCAACTTCGGTCGCCTGCTGCGCTGCGGTCATTCCACTTCTCCGATAGCGAATTGTCCAGGCGCCAGGCGCCAGGACAATTGGGGTGGGCGGTTCATGAGGATTCGCCGATGAGGCCGAGGGCGAGGGCGGAAGCAACGGCAGAAGCCGCGGTGTGGCCGAGACCGCAGATCGACGCGTCGGCCATGGCCCGAGCCATGTCGTCGTGCAACTGCCGTTTCTCGGGCGAAAGCCCCGTGCCGTTCTTTGAACGCAGGCCGACCATCATCTCGTGCTGACGCACCGCGCCGACACGGCACGGCACACATTGGCCGCACGTCTCGTTCTTGAAGAACTCGGCGATGCGCACGCACATGTCGGTCAGATCGGTCGACGTGTTGAAAACCATGACCACACCCGAGCCGAGCGTCGTGCCTGCCGCACGGGTGTCTTCGAGCGTGAGCGGCAAGTCGAGCGAGTCGGGGGACACGAACGATCCGGCGGCGCCACCAAGCAGCACGGCTTGCAGTTCACCCTGCACCCCGCCAGCAGTCTCGAGCAGCTCGCTGAGCGTGGTGCCAAACGGCATCTCGTACGTGCCGGGCGTGGCGATAGCGCCGGACAGGCAGAACAGACGAGTGCCGGGTGAGTCCTTGGTTCCGATCGAGCGGTATGCCTTGGCACCGTCGAGCACGATTGGCAACACATTGAGCAACGTCTCAGGATTGTTGATTGCCGTTGGCTGATTGAAGAGCCCGTGGGTGGTCGGGAACGGCGGCTTGTTGCGGGGTTCGCCTCGGAAGCCTTCGATGCTGTTGAACAGCGCCGTCTCTTCGCCGCAGATGTAGGCACCGCCGCCGCGCCGCACCTCGATGTCGAACGAGTGGACCGAGCCGGCGATGTTGGCGCCGAGCAGTCCGGCCCGACGAGCGGTGTCGATCGCGTTCTGGACACGAGCGGTGGCGAGGGGATACTCGCCTCGGATATAGATCCAACCGTGCTCTGCACCGGTCGTAACCGCTGCGATGGTCATGGCCTCGACAAGAGCGAACGGGTCGTTCTCCATGACCGTGCGGTCTTTGAACGTGCCGGGTTCGCTCTCGTCACAGTTCGCAACGATGTGTTTCGTCTCACCCTCGGCATCTCGCACAGCACGCCATTTGAACCCGGTCGGGAACGCAGCGCCGCCACGGCCCGACAGGCCCGACTCACTCAACGCTGTGAGCACCTCGTCGGAACCGAGATCGATAGCGCGGTCGAGCGCGTGATAGCCGCCATGGTCGCGATAGCTGTCGAGGCTGGACGGGTCGACGACACCGAGTCGATGCAACAGCCGCAGTCCGTCATCGCTGGCCTGCGGGCGAATACATGGTGTTGCGTCGGCCTCGACGACATCGGGACCGCGCCGTCCCTGGATGAACACGGCCGGCGGACGTTCGCACTGGCCCAGACACGGACTCTCGTGCACATGACCGCCAGAAGCTTCGATCGCGGCGACAGCGGCCGCCGACTGGGCGCGGCACGGGCCATCGACACATACATGGGTGACCGGACCATCGTGATCGGGAGCCTCGTCGACACGAAACAGTTCGTAGAAACTGGCCACGCCATACGCCTCGGCCGGTGGCACCTGAAGCTGGTCGGCGACATAATTCAGTCCACCGGGGCTGATCCAGCCGGCTTCGTTCTGCAGCGCATGCAGCGCCGGAAGCAACTTGTGGCGCAGCCGATGCCGACGCTTGGTTCCACCGCGCACCAGCCGATCGTGCTCATAAATCAACGCCCGCTCGTCACCAAGCACCACGTCAACCGCCGCTATCTCCCCCACCGAAGCGGTCGCATCAGAAAATTTCAAATCAGCCATTTTGCCTCGCAGTCGTGGGTCGCTGCGCTCCGCCCACTCTGCGGATTTTCTGCGCTTCGTAGACCTCCTGCCGCGAGTTGAGCAAACGAACGTGTACCTAGTACATGTTCGTTCTGTGGCGTCGAGCGAGGGTAAGGGTGGCTCACGGCGCGACCGTTTCGAGCTTGTCGACGCGGATGGATGCTGCCTTGAACTCGGCGGTACCCGACCGTTCGTCCCAGGCGTCGCTGGTCATCACGTTTACGTCGACGAGTTCGGGGAAATGGAATGTGGTGAACGTGAGGCCCTCAGGAATGTCGGGCTGGTAACGCACCGCCATCTCGACGGTTCCACGAGCCGATGACACCTTGACGGTCTC
>JBDNHG010000060.1:0-2166 GCA_041688925.1 Acidimicrobiales bacterium
CGAATGTCGGCGGCCACGCAGTCGGCATCGTCGCCAACCAGCCCCAGGTCTTGGCCGGAACACTCGATATCGCCGCAAGCCAGAAAGGCGCTCGTTTTGTCAGCTTGTGCGACGCATTCAACCTGCCGCTGCTCACGTTCGTCGACACGCCCGGCTTCCAGCCCGGCAAAGACCTCGAGTGGCGGGGCATGATCCGCCATGGTGCTCAGCTTGCGTTCGCGTACGCACGCGCCACCGTGCCGCGCATTTCGGTCACATTGCGCAAGAGTTATGGCGGCGCGTACATCGTCATGGATTCCAAAACCATGGGCAACGACCTGGCGCTCGCATGGCCGTCGGCCGAGATCGCCGTGATGGGTGCCAAAGGTGCCGTAGAGATCTTGCATCGCAAGGCAACGCTCGACGAACGTGCCGAAATCGAAGCCGACTACGAGCGCCGATTGCTCAATCCGTATGTGGCCGCCGAGCGTGGTTCGATCGACATGGTCATCGACCCCGCAGCGACTCGCGCAGAGATTGCCGAGGCGCTCGACCTGTTGGCTACCAAGCGAGAACGGCTGCCCCGACGTCGCCACGACAATTCGCCGTTGTAGTGGCTGATCGCCACTCGGGGGCCATCGGCTATTGTCACCATCAGCTCGGTGGGCTTACGATTCCATCGAACCCGACCCGCTGAGGTATATTGCCGTTTCGCCGGGGGGTCGACATCTCGAAGCGTTCGAGTTGTCACAGTCCTGCGATATGCAACATCTTCACGACCTCGTATAAGGAAGTTCTGTGTCCGATTCCATCACGATCACCGACAATCGCTCGGGTGAGTCTTTTGAAATCCCTATCAAAGACGGCGGCGTCGACAGCGGCCCGTGGAAGCAGAACCTGCCTGGGCTGTGGTTCAACGATCCAGGTTTCACCACAACCTCGTCATGCGAAAGCTCGATCACCGACATCAAGGGCGACGAAGGAATCCTGCGTTACCGCGGGTATCCCATCGAACAGCTTGCTACCGAGTCGACCTATCTCGAGGTGGCCTATCTGCTTCAGAAGGGCGAACTGCCCGACGCATCGCAGTACGAGCAGTGGAAACACGACATCACGCATCACACCTACACGCACGAGAACTTCCGTCGCCGTTTCGTCGACAGCTTCCAGTTCAGCGCGCACCCCATGGGCATGCTCATGGCTTCGATTGCCGCGTTGGGCACGTTCTACCCCGAGGCAAAAGACATCGAAGACCCGTCGAACCGCATGTTGCAAACGACTCGTCTGATCGCCAAGGTTCCCACGTTGGCGGCGGCGGGCTACCGCTTTTCGATCGGTATGCCATACGTGTACCCCGACAACGACCTCGACTACGCAACCAACTTTCTGTCGATGATGTTCAAGGTCGCCGAGCCGACCTACGAATGCGATCCTGCCATCAGCAAAGCGCTCGACGTGCTGTTCATCCTGCACGCCGACCACGAACAGAACTGTTCGACCACCACGGCTCGCACCGTTGGCAGCTCACACGCAGATCCTTACTCGGCAGTGTCGGCTGCCGCAGGCGCCCTCTATGGCCCTCGCCACGGCGGCGCGAACGAGGCCGTGCTCTCGATGCTCGACGAGATCGGCAGCTACGACCGGGTCGACGAGTTCATCGCCGGCGTCAAGCGTGGCGACCGCCGTCTGATGGGCTTCGGCCACCGGGTCTACAAGAATTTCGATCCTCGTGCGACCATCATCAAGGAGGCCGCCGACGCGGTCTTCAAGATCACAGGCAAGAATCCAAAGCTCGACATTGCGCTCAAGCTCGAGGAAGCAGCACTCAACGACGAGTACTTCAAGTCACGCAAGCTCTACCCGAACGTCGACTTCTACTCAGGTCTCATCTATCAGGCGCTCGGGTTCCCACCTGAGATGTTCACCGTGTTGTTCACCATTCCTCGTGTCAGCGGTTGGCTTGCACACTGGAACGAGATGCTCGAGCAAGACTCACGCATCACACGACCTCGCCAGCTCTACGTCGGCCACGACGTGCGCAACTATGTGCCAATGGCAGACCGCTAGCTAGCCAAGCTCGATTGGTCGCAGCAATTGCCTGCGACTGAGATGAGTACGAGACGATCACGATCACGATCGACGTTTGTGCGGTCGTGATCGTCGACGCGCTCCACCGGTGGTTGCCCG
>JBDNHG010000061.1:0-9527 GCA_041688925.1 Acidimicrobiales bacterium
ACATCGACCCCGAGGCAGCGGTGAGCCTGTCGCGCAACCTGACCATCGATGACTCATTTGCCCGCACCGAATGGGGATGGGAACCAGCCTTCGGGCTCGACGCAATGATCGACGACTTCCTCGCCGATCTGTAGCAAGAGCCGGATCAGCACCTACCAGCCTGCTTCTAACGTTGACGGTTGCGGCGCGAGTCAGTCGTCGCTGACCATCGAGTGGGTTACGCCGAGAGCAGCGCGCGCGTCGCGGACAATCGTACGGTAGTCCCTGATCTCGGCTATATCGAGGGCAGCTTCGCCATACTGCTCGACAACCGCGGCGCCTGCGCCGGCGGCCTGTGCAAGGACCGCTTGGTAAAGCGACGTGCGAGCCACCATCCATGGTGCTTCAAAGGCTGCTGCGATACGAGCAGAGCTCGCAAAAAATTTGGCAGCGTCGTCGTAACGCCCGAGCGTGGTGCACAACCGGCCGAGGGTGAGGTCAACGGGTTGGGTGAGCTGCGTCATATTGCCAAGGAACTGCCCCGCAGACGGAACGAGGTGGTCATAGAGAGTTCTGCAGGCCGCCGTATTTCCGGTCGCCGCCGCAACCTCGGACCAGAAGCCGAGCGACTGTACGACAAACACATTGTTTCCGACAACAAATCCTCGCTGGCACGCCTGTTCGAGTTGGGCCGCGGCGGCTTCGAGGTTTCCCTCTTCGAGGTGCGCGAATGCTGCCACCGATGGGTACAGCTCGGCATCGGGGCGTTCAGCGATGATGCGATCGAGCTCGCCGATGAGCTCGCCGATGCGACCCTGCATGAGCCGCGTGTACAGCAGGTGTGCTTCGTAGACGACAATCGCTTCGGGGTCGCCACGCTCGAGGTTGTACTCGAGCAGTGACCCTGCCGCCTCCTCGTACTTGACGGGGTCGCCTTCGATACCCAGAACGAGCGTTTGTCCGAGTCGGCGCCCTGCTTCGGCGAAAGGCAGCGCAAGTCGATCGGCGAGTTCGGCGGTTTCGGCCAGCACGCGATGCGTCGCTTCGGCGTCTGCGGTGAGCAGTGCGAGATGTAGTTCTGATAGCAACAAGCTGACGCGCAGCATGGGGTCGGCATGGGGTTCTTCGTCAACGAGCGTGCGGACCCGGCGATTGACTTCGTGGTGTTTGTCAATCGGCAGGAAGAGGCCCCGGGCTCGGACATATCGCATGAGTGCGTCGGCCAGCACCTGCGGGTTGTTGGATTGTTCGGCGAGCGCAACCGACTCTTCATGACGGGCAATGACGACCTCGTCGCTCAGGTCCCACTCTTCGCTGGCGAGCGTTGCCAGCACCATTGCTCGGCGGCCGGTCTCGGCTGGATCGAGCCGGTCGAGGGCAATCGTGAGCAAGTCGACGACCTCGCGATCGACCTCCCACAGGTTCGAGAAGGTGCCGCGAGTGTTCGACAAGGAGGCGGCCGCCAGCGTGCCGGTGTCACCGACTGAGGCGGCCAACTTTTCTGCCTCGACGAGCGACTCGCGGTAACCCATGCGACCGCCGTAGAGCTGTTGTTCACCAAGTTGTGTCAGCAGGCGTGCCCGCAGTGACGGGTCGTCGATTGCGGCGAGGTCGAGCTGTTCTAATGCACATACGAACCAGCCTGCAGCCGCAGCTGGGGCTATCGCCGTGGCGGCAGCGCGGCCGGCGTCGCGTGCCATCAGGCAGGTTCTCATCGCAAGTCGGCGATCACCAACAGCAAGCAAGTGGCCAGCGATCTCGCCCGATCGAGCGTGTCGATCATCGGGCCGGAGCTCCTCGATTGCGTCGGCAATTCGACGATGAATACGTGAGCGTCGGCTGGTATTCAACTCATCGTACAGCGCTTGATGAACCAGATCGTGGGTGAATTGGAATCGGTCGTAGCCACTGTCGACATCGGTCAGCAGACCGTCGGCCAACGCGATCTCGAGCTGATCGAGTACTTCGAAATCGTCTTTGGCAAGTACCTGGGCCAGCAGATCGAGCTCGAAATGTCGACCGAAAGCGCTTGCTGCCTGAAGCGCTGTAGCGACGTCGGTTCCCAGTTGAGCGACCCGGCGATGGATGATTTGTTGGACCGCGACCGGTACTGATGCGGGGCTAGATCCGTTGGTTGTTGGCGCCGAGGCGATCACGTGACGCACCATCTCGGTCGCAAAGAACGGGTTGCCGTTTGTCTGATCGCGCACCCGCTGGGCGAGCCCGACATTGTTGTGGCTTCCGCCCAAGTTCGCGATGACCTCGGTGATGTCGCCGACGTCGAGGCCGTCGAGGTCGATGGTTTCAGCCGACGGCAACGGCGAGAGTCGACCAACGAGTTCGACCAGCGGCGAGTCGGTGGCAATGCGGGTGTCGCGGTACAGAACCATCAACACAATTCGGCCGTTGCAGCGTTGTGCGGCGTGTTCTAACAACCGCAGTGTTGAGGCGTCGGCCCACTGAATATCGTCGAGTATAAGCAGCAGCGGGGCTTGGGTGGCCGCAAGTTTCAGCAACCCTAGAGTCGCCTGGAAAAGTGCCATTTGGCGGTGATCTGAGGTCGAGGTCGGCAGGTCGATTTGGGATGCACCGGCAGGTGCGTCCTTCGCTGATTCGCTGGCGGCCCGCAGTGGGGAATACAGGTTTGGGATCAGCGGCACAAGCGCGTCCCCAAAGGAATCGTGGTGATCGCTGCGACGGCCGACTGGTATCGAATCGGCCAGATGACTCAACGCTTCGATCCACGCTTGATAGGGAATCGACAGACCCTCATCGCTGCGTCCATAGGTCACGTTGAACCCGGCCGCCGTTGCCCTTTCGGCTGTTGCAGCGGCCAGTCGAGTCTTGCCGATGCCGGGTTCTCCGCGGACGACCCGCAGCTGTGGTTGGCCATTCAACGCGGTGTGCAAGGCCTCGGAAATGGACTTGATCTCGGGGGCTCTTCCGATGAAAGGAACCTCGCTCGCACGGGTGAGATAGGCAGGGATTCGGAGCCGAGCTCGCTCCGCGAGTCTGCCAATCTGTGGGCGCCTGTATGGCACGAGATGGGGCGCTTGAACCTCGGGTGCGTGGCCCAAGATCTTGTCGCGAATCGATACCAATTCGGGTGAGGGAACGACACCGAGGTCGGTGCCGAAGTTGGCCTTCACCTCGTCAAATATCGCCAACGCGGTCTGTTGTCGACCCGCTCGATAGAGGGCGATCATGTAGTGCCCGATCGCTCGTTCGCTGTAGGGGTTGGCCGCAACGAAGCGGGTCAGGTCTTCCAGGAGTTCGACATGTCGGCTCAGGGCCAGATCGGCGTCGAATCTGTCCTCGAGCGCAGTGCGCCAGCATCGGCATCGCGGCGGCGCTGAACAAGGTGTCGTCCAAGTCGACGACCACCGTCACAAACTCGACCATCGTCGCCGGTGGCGCTGCTGAGGTCCACGCAATCGACTCGGCGCAGCTCATTGCGACGCTGGTGCTCGAGAACGCAACCACCGCGGACGCCAATCCGCTCAATGGCGTCGCCCAAGCCAAGGGCTTCGGCTTCGCTGTTGCTGTCAACGATGTACGAGGTGGCGCGAGTGCGCTGGTCACCGACTCGTCGATCACCGCAGGCTCGATCCTGGTCGATGCCATGCAGACCTCGGCCCTGACCGCGGTCACCGAAGTCAGCGCCGAAACCAATGTGAGCGGCGGCTTCATGCCCGGCGGCAGCGGCTCTGGCGGTTCTGGCGGCAACTTGGGCGGCAGCGGCACCGGCAGCCAGACCACCGGCTCGGGCGGGTTCAGCTCGACGGCCGTCACCGGCATCGTCGCCAACAATGTGGTGCAAGGCGCCGTCGCAGCGCTGGTCACCAATTCGATGCTGACAACGACCGGTGCCGCCGGCGACATCTCGGTCGGTGCCAAAACGAACGGCAGCCTGATCGCGACCGTGATCAACGCGGTGTCGGGCGGGCAACGTGGGGTCGGCATCACGGTGTCGTTCAACTCGGTCGGATGGCGCCCTCAGAATCTGTTGTTCAACGCCATCGACGCACTGATTGGTTCGCCCGAAATCTCTCAAGCATTCGATGGCACCAATGCGTCGGGCTCCCTGGCTCGCGTCGTCGATTCGACGCCTCGGGCAATGTGACGGTCGCTGCGACTTCGGACGCCACGATCGCGGCCATCATCGACAACAACGTCGAGAACGTTGCGTCGACCAAACTCAAGCCGGCCAAGGGCCAGAGCTTCGGTGCGGTCCTGGCATCGAACAAGGTCAGCAGCACGACCACCGCCATCGTCGACGATGTTGATCCTGTCGGAACGGCGTCGTCGATTTCGGCCCGAGGCAGCGTCACCGTCCGCGCCGTCGACAACGCGTCGATCAACGCATCGTTGCGACTGACGTCGACGACCGAAGCCAGCACGTTCCCTAACAAGCCTGCCGAGGCCAAGGGTTACGCCTTTGCGGTCACGCTCAACGATGTGCGCGGCGATTCGAAAGCCACCATCGCGAACACACAGGTCACGATCGGCGTCGCAGCCTCGATCGTCGAAGCTCACGAGACAAGCTCGCTGATCGCCCACACGCTCGTCGGCGCCGAGACCACGACCTCGGGCGGAACGCTGCAGGGCGGAGCGGAACGCTGCAGGGCGGAACAGTCACTGGCAGCACCACCGTGCTGGTCTCGACCAATGTGGTCCAGGGCTCGGCCGAGGCTCGAGTCACTAGCAGTCAGGTCGCTGGCGCTGGGTCATTTGCAGTCACCGCAAGCAACACATCGGTGCTCGACTCCAAGACGATCAATGCAACCGTGAGCGGCGGCGAGGCGATCGGTGTGACCGTCTCGTTCAACACCATTGGCTGGGCGGCACAGGACATCCTGTTCAATGCAATCGACGCCATCATCGGCAGCCCCGAAATCGCCGACGCATTCGATTCGAGTGGCCGCTCGTCAGTGACCGCCGAGCTGCTCGATACGACGGTCGCCATCGACGGAAACCTGGTCGTCGATGCATACGCCGATGCCACATTGGTTTCGGTCGTCGACAACCGGCCAACCGTCGAGACATCATCGATCTTGACCGATGCCCAGGGATTGAGCTTGGGCATCGTCCTCTCGATGAACAAGATCTCGAGCAAGGCCACCGCTTCGATCGAATTCACGACACCGTTCGATGCAATCGCACCCGCTCGGATTCTGGCCGGTGCCTCGGTGCGGGTCGAGGCCGTCGACAGCCTGCATGGCAATACGACGCTCACGCTCGAGTCGAACGCCACCGCCACGTCGAATCCCTACAACGGCAACGCCAGCGCAAAGGGATACGCCATTGCGGTGTCGTTGAATGACCTGCGGGGCGGGGCCACGGCTTTGGTCACCAATGCGGCGGTGCGCCCCACGGCGGGTTCCCTGCGGGTGCTTGCGACCGAGAGGGCAACGCTTCGAGCGGTTACCGACGTCGCCGCCAATACCAGCACTTCAGGCGGCAACATCCTGGGCGGTACCGCGCAGCAGCGAGTCGTTGTTCAAGCGGCAACCAACGTGCTGCTGGGCGCAGCGCTCGCCCATGTCACGGCGAGCCACATCGAGACGCCGACATCGAATGACCCGGTGCAGGTCGCGGCGGCAACCACCACCACGCTGCAGGCCGACATCACCACGTTGACCAGCAGTGGTGGCGTCGGTATCGGCGTCACCGTGGCGTTCAACTCGATGGGCTGGGCACCGCAGAACATCTTGTTCAATGTCATCGACACGCTGATCGGAAGCCGATCCAACAATCGGTGACGATGACTTCATCTACACCGGCGATTCCGGCAACGACATCATCCTGGCGGGCGCCAAGAATGACTGGGTCGACACCGGTACCGAAGGCGATGACATCGTGTTCGGTGACCATGGGTTTGCCAAGTTCAACATCGAACAAACCGGCACGGCAGCCGTTGCCGAGAGCAAGGTTGCCGTGCTTGCGATCGTCGACTCGACCGGCGCGTCGATTGGCGGTGACGACGCGCTGCTCGTGTGCCATGGCGACGATGTCGTGATCGCCGGCGTCGGCGACGACCTGGTCAACTATGTACCCGTAAAAGCAGTGGCCTCTGACCCGATCAACAACAACAACGCCCCACCAGAACCAACGCAGATCTGCGACGACGGCGTGGCCGACGACGACTTGGTCATTGGCGACAACGGCACGGCGATCTTTGACACCACGACTCGCATCAGCCTGCCGATCGAGATTCGCACGACCGACTACGACGACAGCGGGCGCGACATCGTCATCGCCGACAATGGCATGGCCATCTTTGATACCCGCACCGGCGTGCAACTGCTCAACAAGATTCGTTCATTTGAGCCAACCATCGGCGGCGTCGACTATGTCTTCACCGATCGTGGACCTGACGTGGTCATCGGTGGTACCGCCAGCGATGTGATCGACGCCGGTACCGACGCCGGCGGCGACAGCGATCTCGACGTGGTCATCGCCGACAACGGCATTGGCATCTTCAACGTCGACACCGGTGTGAGCCTGCTGGTTCGTTTGCTCACCACCGACCCCGACATCGAGAGCAGCGGTGACGACAAGGTCACCACCGGTGCCGGAAACGACGTCATCCTCGGCGGCTCGGGCGACGACGACATCGACGCCGGCGCCTCATTCTTCAAGGACGTTGTGCTCGGCGACAACGGCGAAACCTGGTTCTACCTCTCACAGATCTTGCAGTTCGCCTTCAGCACCGACCCTGCCGATGGTGGCGACGACAAGATCTTTACTGGCATGGGTGCCGACTATGTCATCGGCGGCGTCGCCGACGACTGGATCGACGCTGGTCGTGACTCCTATGGCGATACCTCACAAGACACCGTGATCGGCGACAACGGCCAGATCGACGTCAACCCGTTCGGCCAGTTGGTCGAAGTGCACACCACGTCGCCTATCTGGGGCGGCATGGACTTCATCATCACCGGCGGCGGACGCGACATCATCTTCGGTGGTTCCGAGGGCGACTTCATCCAGTCACAACTGGACAACGACCATGTCAACGGCGACAACGGCTTCGCGTACTTCCTCGACAAGGACGGCAACGCCGGCCTGTTCGAAGTCGTACAAACCACCGATCCACTGATCGGTGGCGAAGACACAATCTTTGCCGGCGGCGGGTACGACGTCGTATTCGGCGGTACCGACGCTGACCTGATCTTCGGCGGGGCCGGAAGTGATCTGCTGCTCGGTGATCACGGTCGATTCGATCGTTCACTGCCACCTGAGCAGAACTGGTTCTCGATCTTTACCTCTGACGCAGACGCCGGTGGCGACGACACGATCTATGGCGACGCCGGCGAGTTCATCGACGGCAACGACCTGGCGTCGAGCGGGTACCACGACATCATCATGGGCCAGCAGGGCGCCGACTTCTTGTACGGTGGCCCGGGCGACGACGACATCACCGGCGGCCACAATGTCGTTGGTGGCGACGACACCGGCGACATCATCGATGGCCAGGCTGGCGCTGATGTGGTGCTCGGCGACAACGGGGTCATCTACCGCATCGTGCTCACCCCCGAGAGCGAAGATGGCGACGAACTCGAATGGGCCGCCTATCCGAAACCATTCATCGATCTCATCCGCCGTATCCAGCGGTATGACAACGTTGATCTCGTCGAAGGTGACGACATCATCGACGGCTCTGACGGTCGCGACATCCTGCACGGCCAGCGCGGTGATGACATCCTCGACGGCGGCAACGGCGACGACAATGTGTTCGGCGAACACGGCGACGACGTAGCCGGGGGCGGCGCCGGACACGACATCGTGCTGGGTGACAACGGCGAGATCATTCACGCCTTCAATAAGGACGGCACACCTCGCCAGAACGAAAACGAATCGTGGCATCGTGACGTGTTCATCGAGGAAACCGGCACGATCGTCGGCTACGTTATGGCCGACGTCGATGACCTGTTCGCCGGCGACCCCGAGATCGCCAAGGCGATCTTGCGGGCCGATCTGGTCATTGCTGCCAATGTCGACCCCGCAAATGTCGACTCACGCGACACCTTGTTGATCCTCGTCGACCTCGAAACAGCCGGTGATGACCTGGTCACCGGTGGCAGCGGCGACGACGCACTGTTCGGCCAGCGGGGCAACGATGTCGTTACCGGTGGCGACGAACGCAGTGCCACCGATCGCGATCGACTCGGCAACTTCGTGACCGATGGTGACGATCTGATCTCGGGTGGCCTTGGCGACGACAACTTGCATGGTGGAACCGGCGACGACCTGATCGTCGGCGACGACTTCACCAACACGCTGCGGGTCGATCTCGACATGTCCGAGGTCGTACACGGCATCCGTTTGATCGATGACAAAACCACCGAGAACGCCGACGACCCGAACACCAATGGTGTTGTTATTGCGTTCGGCGGCACGATCCTGATGCCACCTGTCGTGCTCAGCATCGACGAGGTCATCGCGCAGGGCAACGACTATCTGCCACGAGTGAACACTCGCACCGATATGGAGAACGGCCACGAACTGGTGCTGCAAGATGGCACCGATTTGGCGCCGCAGCTACAGGTCGTGCCCGACATCTTCCACAACACCGACATGGCAGCCGGCAACGATTTCATTCAGGCTGGCTGGGGAAATGACATCGTCTTCGGCGATGACCTGACGATGCACACCCAAGAATTCACCCGCTTCGACGAGATCAACATCGCCTTCGCTGATCTCACCGCCGAGCTGCTGCGCCTCATCAGCGAGTTGCATCTGTTCGGCCTGAGCGCTGAACTCGACGACCTCCTCGGTGGCGTTGCAACGTCAGCGTCGGCTGCCCAGCGTGCCGGCCAGGTCCAGAGCTTGCATAGGGGCGCCGACGTCGTCACTGGAAATGACCGCATCTTCGGTGGTCATGCCAATGGCAACGCACGCCCCGACGAAGGCATCGACACCATCATTGGCGACAACGGCGTCATCACACCAACGATCACCGGCGAACCCTATGACGAGGACCTGTACGAGAAGCAGGCCCTTGCCTTCCACCTGCTGTTGCGAGGCCTCGAGCACGTCGCAGCCGACACGACAATCTTCCTGGCCGAGCGCCACGAAGCTCTGGCCGACGAGTTGGGCGCAAACATTGCGCTGGCTGCTGATTTGCATCGCCTGCGTGCGGGTAACGACTTCGTCGATGTCGATCTCGACGACGGACCAGACACCGTCATTGGCGACAACAACATCGATGCGAGTGGCGAGATCATCGGCACGGTCGTGCTCGACCCTGAGCTGCGGGCACAGATCGAAGCGGCGCTCGAAGACCAGCAGGCCGAGATCGTAGATCCGTACACGCTGCACAACCGACCGCTTCCCGCACCGGCAACGCTCACATTCAGCGGCGTGTTCGGCATCGATGAGTTCATCGCCGACGGTAACGATCGCCTGGTTGCCGGGAACGGCGCCGCAGTGGTTGTCGGCGCTTTCGACGCCGCTGCGCCAGCTGACGAGTAGTCGTTGGATCACGCCACGCAGTGTGTGCGAGCAACCAAGGCGTGATCAGAACGCCGAGACTCTATCGCGCA
>JBDNHG010000062.1:0-7734 GCA_041688925.1 Acidimicrobiales bacterium
CATGGGATGATCAGGCGCCGCTTGTTGCTGTGAACACCGCCTATCACCCCACGGCTCGGACCTTTACGCTCCTGCACGAGTACGCTCACCTGCTCACTCGAACCGATGCTGCCTGCCAGAGCTTCGTATTGCCTGGCGCACAGGACGCAAACGCTGAACGATGGTGTGAGCAATTCGCTGCTGCCTTCTTGCTTCCAGCCGCTGGACTGCGAGGCGTCGCGTCAAAGTACGGCATCTCAAGCACGAGCCCAACAAGCGATCCGAACAAAGCAAGGCTTATCGGCAATCGGTTCTCGGTCAGTGCTCGTGCAACAGCGATCCGGCTCCAAGACCTCGGACTCGGCACTAAGGGTCTCTATGGAGCCGTCGCTGCCCAAATGGCGGGCCTCGACTGGAACGACTCCTCCGGTGGTGGCGGTGGTGGAGGAGGGCAACCCGCTAGCCAGAAACGCATAGGGCAGCTTGGGACGCGCCTTCCAGCGACACTGATCGCTGCGGCTGATCGCGGCAAGATGACGACCCGTGACCTCGCTGATTATCTTCAGCTGAAGACAGGCCAGCTAGAGGACTTGAAGGGTTTGTTGGTTGAACCTCGATGACATCTCAGTCTGGGTGCTCGACTCATCCTCGCTGATACGTACTAAGGAAATTGTCACGGTCAGCAACCAATGGGCGGCCTTCAAGCACCTTGAGGAAATGGTCCACGCGGGCCAGATCGCCATGCCGCGCCAGGTGATCAACGAGATGAGCGAGATCGCTCATCCCGATCTGCCTGGGGCATGGGCACCTGGGATGAGAAGCAACCTGCAACATCCTCTAGATGTCGACTTTGAAGACCTTGGCCACGTGATGCAGGTCGCTAGCGACGTGGTTGACGTAAACAAGTCCACCGAAGACGCCGACCCGTACGTTCTTGCGCTTGCATATGGTCTTCAGAGACAAGGTACGTCAACGTGCATCGTCTCCGATGATATCGTCGACCGAAATCGAATCTCTATCGCTACAGCTTGCGACAGACTGACCCTGAACCGGGTTCGGGTTCGAGACTTTCTAGGTCACTGCGGCATCGCGACGACGAAGGCGAAACCAGCTGACGACAATTGACCGTCTCCTGCGCGCTTTGACGCGCGACTTATCTCGACTGCATTAGAACTTGAAACATATTGAAGTTGCATGAAAGTTCGAAGCGTGATTGACTGGCTCGATGATGAGGTCCCGAGGTCGGTATAGGTCGGATGGTCAGGTGAGTTGCCGACCTGTCTCGTATGGGTCAGACTCGTGGATCGTGAGTCTCGGGGTGCGGCGTCTTGTTCTGCTCATTGCGCTGTGCGCGTTCATGAGCGCCGGCAACGGCGTCGGTGGCCGACGTATTGCCTACGCCAACGACAGAACCATCGACGCCCGAGCCCAGCGACGAAGCCAAAATCGAAGCAGCGATCGGCGCGCTCGAGTCCGGTCTGTTACCTGCGGACCTGGTCGCCTATGACCTACTCGACGCTCGCCTGCGAGGAACCACCGGCGTGGTCGACCTCGAGGTGTGCGGCTGGACCGGTGACACCGTCTTCGACGACGTCTACCTGATCTCTTACCGCAGCACGGTCGAGGCCGATGGCACTGCCGGCGCCACCCTCGAGTCAGCGACCACCACGCGGGGCGACTGCACCAACACCGAACTCATCGAAACCGCCCTGCAGTTCACGCGAGACTACGAAGTCTTCTGGCGCGGAGTAGCTAACGATCCGCAGACGTTCGACGCTGACCGGGCCGCGGGGTACTGGACAGACGAGGTGCTGGAACTCTCGCGGCCGACGGTCGAGGGTTGGGCCGCCGAGGGATTGTCGTATCAAAACGACTATTTCGATGCGGGATTGCCAGGGTCAGCACTTACAGAGGTACTTGGGCGCTCGTACTCGTTTGAGGGTGTCGAGGTTCTGGAGTTCGTATCATGCCGCGCCATACCTGAAGGCTTCGGGCTATACAAAGGCTCACTTCTGGTCGATGACTTCCGCAGCGAGTCATCGGCTGGCGAGGATGCCCTACTCCAGTACCAGCTCGTTCGTCGGGACGGTTCCTGGCTTCTCATCGGGAGCGACGAGCGGGCGTGGGTCGATTGTCTTGGGTTTGGGGATGAGTGGCTCGACGGTGTCAATGCCGCGATCCCGGATCCCGTACCGTGGGAGCGGGTGCTGCCGTGACCCGTCTCCGCGTCCTTGTCGGCGCCGTACTTCTGGCCGTTGTCCTAGCGGCCCCCGGCGCCGATGCTCAGGGCAATTCGTCATCGTCGAACGATTCCTCCTCGCCGAGCGATTCCTCGGAGACGCCGCCGGCGCCCCATGACGATACGTCGGATGCAAACGCCGGGATGGATCGGGAACCGGGGCAGCGGGTACACCATCGCTCCTTGGGACGGTGCGAGGAAGCTATCAGTTCGGTGAGCCCGGGTCGCCCGTTCCTGTTGTGTCGGTGATTGAGCCGGTGCAGCCTGCGCTGCGGGGTAGTCGTGTGTTGTTGGCGGGTGATGTGTTGTGTGCCGATGAGCCATTCGTCGGGCTCGAAGTTGGTCAAGCGGCCGGCGCGTTTGCAGGCTTCGTTCCTGCGGGTCGGGCCGGCGTCGCGGGTCGTGTTCCAGGTCGATGTTGATGCGGTTGTCGAGTTGTTGCTCGAGCTGGCTGCGGCTGCGGAAGAGTCGGTGTCGACGGTGACCGATTTCGGTTCGGGTTTCGGTGCGTGCGACGTGGCTTATGTGTGTGGTGCTGAGCGGGTCGATGATGTCATCTCGGGGCGTATTGATAGCGAGCCTGACGGTGCTTATGCCGATTATGTGACGTTGGTGGCGACCGAGCTCGACGCTCTGAGCGCCGGTATCCGAGCGGTCGAGGCGAATGCGCCTGGCGGCGTGTTGGTGTCGATTCCGGCGCCGGTGTCGCCGGAGGGCATTGTGTCGTTGACGGGGTATCTGGCCGAGCAGGGGCTGGGTGAGGCGCCGGGCGAGCTGTATATGCCTGAGTTCAACTATTGCCGCATCGGTGAGGGTGGTGAGATCGAGACTGATCCCGGTGCTGATGGTGTGGTGTTGCCGTTGTTCACGTGGACGCCGCTGGTCGACGAGTTCGATATTGTCGGTGGGTCGGTTGATGTGTTGGATGCGATCGAGGCGCAGCTGAACGCGAATCTTCCTGACATGCGCACTATCCCGCCGATCGAGACCGGGGTGACGGTGGTGCAGTTCCCGATGTGGTTGTGGTTGAACGAGCCGTTCACCGCGGCTGTGGCTGAGGCTGAGAGCGACGCCGGCCATGTGCTGGTGCGGGGTCGAGCGACGCTTGATCATGTCACCTGGACTCTTGGTGACCACGAGTTGACGTGCACGCTCGATGAGATGCGCGAGTTTGTGCCTGACAGTGGCATGGATGTTGCGGATCGGCCGGCATGCCAGATGCCGCGACCCGCTCGTGGCTGCACTCATCACGGAGACCGCCGAGAGGTGCAGTGGTCGGAGTGTGCTATCTTCAGCACATGCGTCTGCACATAGCGTTGGATGACGAGCTGGTCGAAGAACTCGACCGACGTTGCGGTAAGCGCCAGCGCAGCGCGTTCATCACTGAACTCATCCGACGTGCCCTCGAGGACGAGCAACGGTGGGACGACATCGAAGCGTCGCTCGGCACGATTGCAGACCAAGGCCACGAGTGGGACCAAGATCCGGCCGAATGGATTCGGGTACAGCGATCTGCCGATAGCCGTCGCGTCGGCTGAGCTGCGATGTCGCGACTGCTGCTCGATTCGACGGTCATCATTGATGCCCTGCGAGGTCGCAGCGCCGCTGACGAACTCATGGGTCTCCGACGCCGAGGCACCGAGCCCTGGGTCTGCGCCATCTCGGTCGAAGAGATCTGGCGCGGCCTGCGAGATGACGAACAAGCGAGCGCGTTGAGGTTGTTCCGAGCACTGCGGCTCGCGCCGCTCGGCGTGCGTGAAGGCCGACAGGCCGGTACCTGGCGACGTGAGTTCGCCGAACGCGGCGTGACGTTGCACCAGGCGGACTGTCTCATCGGTGCGGCTGCGCTCGGCGTGGGCGCAGCACTAGCGACAGGGAATGTTGCTGACTTCCCCATGGCCGAGCTGCAGGTCGAGCACTGGGCGTCAGGCTGACGGTCGCCAAGTTCGCGGACCAAGGTCATAGCGGCGAATAGGGCGCTAAGTGGTGGACCCCGCCAACATGACCCACATGGCAGCAACGCTCAGCACCGCAAGGGTGACCGTGAATGCAATCAGGTAGCGACCGGCTCGGCCAGCCCGGTCCGTTGCGCGACCGATCAGCCCGAACACGGTCAGAAAGGGCATGACGATCCATGGTCCCGGCACGACTCCGTTGCCCGTCGCGGCCGAATACTCCTGGGGCGTCATCGACCCATGGCGCTCGTGCGAGACCTGCGGTGGCATGGGACGCTAGCGGAGGCGGCGGTTGGCCGTGGTCGTACACGGGCTGAATCTACCGCCCTTTTTCGTATCGCTAGATCTTGTACGTGGCGACCTTGGGAAGTGGCCATTGCTATCGATCTGCCGAGTCGATGCGCCGATGTCGATGATCGGTTGTCTAGATGATCGGGTTGTCTACGGGCCTTCGCAGGCAATGGCGTTGCCGTTGCCGTCAAAGTGGTGCGGATCGCCGTCGACTATCTCGAATTGTCTCGGGTCGATGTCGGCACAGTTGAGATCGTCATTGCTCATCGGGATGCAGACGCCCGGATACCTGGCGTCGCAGGTGCCTGGCGTGACACGAGGCGTCGCTCTCGGCGCAGGAAGCACGGGATCGTCGCTGAAATCGATGATCTCGAACGGTGCCGTTGTCGGAGCTGCGGGCAGTTGAAGCTCGACACATGTGGCGAGCGCTCGTTCGAGCGCCTGTTGTTCTGACGCCTCGACCGACAGCTGCCACCGGGCCTTGTCCCGCACCCTGGCGATGACGTAGTTGCAGCGAGCGTCGGCCGACTCGGGCAGCCAGTCGTCTGGCCCCGCTGATCCTTTGCTCTGATTCACCGTCACAAACGAAACGGCGAGCGTCGCTGGATCATCGATGTCGTTGTACAACGCGTGTTTCCATGCGTCGGTCCAGGCCCAGGCTCCGGCGTGATGGGCTTCGGACAGCGACACGACATGATCGATCGACGCCTGTTCAACGACCGTGACGATGTCGCCGGTATAGGGGTCGACCCATCGACCAGATGCGACCTTGCATTGCCGGTCGTCGGTGAACTCGATCGGCCCGACGCTCTCTTCGATCAGCACCTCGTGGCGCGTTGTTTGGCAGTCACCGTCGGCGTCAATCCAACTGTCATAGTCATCACGCTCATACGGTTCAGACTCGGGTGCAGGTCCGTTGTTGACCACGAGCGCATCGAGCAAATCGAGCGCCCATGTCGCAGATCCGACCTCGGAGGCCAGTGCGCCCGAGGGCGTGACTTTCGGTTCGCCCTGGCCGACCGTCGAGGGTGCAGCTTCTTGCGCACGCATCTCGACTGTGTCGGCATCGGCCGAGCCGGTCAGGCGCGAGACAATGGCAATCACTACCAAGATGGCAATCAACGCAACGCTGAGGACTCGTCCATCGGTCAGCCGGTTGATCGCTGGGCGCAGGCTCAGCATTGGACCCAATCTATGCAGACGTCACGGGGCAGTGGTGGCTGCCTGTGGTCCGCACGGCCTGATGGCGGGTGAGACACCAACGCTTCGTACAAAACGGCGCTAGATTCCCGGTGCGACAAATGTCTCAAATGGGGAGCAGGTCGACACGTGCGAGGCGAGTACGAACCAGGAGGACCCGATTGGTGGATTGCGTCCGACGGCCTCTGGTATCCACCCGAAAGTCGCCCCGCACTTCCTCAGCAATCGAGTCGAGATACGGCCCCCGACGACGGCAGTAGATCTTCAGTGCTGGCGAGCCGCTCCTATCGCATAGTTGCGACCGGCGCTTTCTCGCTCATGGCAGCGGTCTTCGTTTCAGGACTCGCTGACCATCGTGTTTCCGAGGATGCGTCGATCAACCTTGGGCTCGGCGCATGGCTGCTGTTCTGGATCGCAGCATGGGCTTCTTGGCAGCACATGCGTCGCCGGGTTCTTCGGATGCCGGTGTGGGCTTGGGCCACCGTTGCCTGCTTTGTGGCCTTCGGGCTGACGAGTGCCGACATCAGCCCGGTCGCTGGTGACGACGGGACGCCAATAGTTGTCAACGCAAGGTCAGATGGCGGCGGCGACAGCCAACCGTTCGCTGCGTTACCTGCATCGAATGACGTTGCACCAGCAGTTGCATCGGTCCCTGCTACGCCTACGCCCGTGCCACCGACTGCAATTCCCGTTCCGCCGACGGCGACGAGTGTGGCGCCGACTGCAACACCAATCCCGCCGACCCCAACCCCACTTCCGCCAACTGCGACGCCGGTACCCGCGACCCCAACCGTTGTCGCGCCGACTGTGACGCCGGTCCCACCGGCGACCGCCGTGGCGCCGACTGCGGTACCGCAACCGGTTGCGGCACCTGCGAGCCAGGACTGCACGCCGGGATACAGCCCCTGTATCTTGCGCGGATCAGACGTCGATTGTGCGGGTGGCAGCGGCAACGGCCCGCGCTACGTCGGCCGAGTCACAGTGAATGGATCAGATCCCTATGACCTTGATCGAGACAACGACGGCGTGGGCTGCGAATAGCACGAGCATGGCCTGAGTGATGTGCGAATCTGCTTCAGCGAACAGCTTGTCTTCTGATGACTGGCGTCATGTCCCGTCGGCGACGTTCTAGTCGCCCAGCTACCAATGGTTGCTGATCCGCCCGCCACCAGCAAGAGCCAGCTACCGACAGCATTTGCCCGACACCTTGGCGTGGCGCTGGACGCGGCGCCACCCGGTCTTCGGCGAAGACCGGGTGGTGTCAGTACTCATTCACATGGGTTGGATCAGATGATGCCGTTTGACGTGAGGAAGTCCTTGGCCACATCAGCGGCATCTTCGCCGTCGATCGATACGCGCTTGTTCAGCGCAGCCATCGTGTCATTGTCGAGCGGTGCAAGGATGCTCGACACCACGGCGTCCCATGCCTCGGGAGCCTGTGAGTAGAGGTCATCTGACATCGTCAGTGAGACGTTGTAGAGGATGAAGACACCCGGATCTTCGACCAGGTTGAGATTGAGGCCGGGAATTCGACCGTCGGTCGTGTAGACCTCACCGAAGTCGCAGTTGCCGTTCGAGGTTTCTTCGTAGATGACGCCCGCCTCGAGGGTCTCGATCTGGTCTTGTGGGAACACAAAGCCGGTCGCTTCTTCGAACAAGACCATGCCGTCGGGGCGATTCGGGAATTCGACTTCGAGACACACAGAAGCGTCAGGGTTCTCACCGATGTAGTCGGCCATGCCCTGGAGCGTGAACGGGTTACCGTCGTCGAGGAAATCGGGGGCGGTTGTGAAGCCGTACGTGTCATTGAACGGTGAAACACCGATCCAACGGATGTTGTTCTCGTCGAGGTCGGTCACACAGACGTTGGTCGAGAGTTCAGTCGCATCGAAGCTCGGATCTTCGCGCGCAAGGTGCACGGTCCAACCAGTGCCGTTGTACTCCCAGTACGTATCGATCTCACCAGCAAGCAGTGCGTCGCGGTTTACGACAGTGCCGCCGAGGTTCGTGTTGTTCGTCACGGTCGCGCCGCCGGCTTCGAGGGCCTGGACGAGGATCTCGCCGAGCACG
>JBDNHG010000063.1:0-3071 GCA_041688925.1 Acidimicrobiales bacterium
CGAACGTGACAATCATGGACGCACCGAGATCGGTGGCGACTTCCAAGATCGTGTCGGTGAACGTGCGCCATTTGAGCTGTGGTTCGACGCCGCGGACGATGACCAGATCGCGGCCTTCGAGTGCGCCTTCAGCGATAGAAAACGTTGTCGATGGCCAAGAGATGCGGCGTTCGCCCGTCTGGGTGAGTTCGATCGAGGGTCGAATCGCCGTGAAGTCGAAGAACTCTTCGGCGTCGATGGTGGCGAAAGGAGCCGCGCTCCACGACTGTTCGAGATACTCGGCCGCCGACGACGCGGCGTTGCCCGCGTCGTTCCATCCAGAGAACGCAACGACCATGACCGGATTCTGCGCGGAACGGCGCTGGTACCAGTCGAGATGTGCGTGCTGAGACCCGCCCCGTTCCTCTGTCACGTCGTCACGCTATCTGAGAGGCGTGAATCTGCAACCGCATGATCACAGCAGCAACATCTGCCTCAGGCTGCGGAACCTCCTAGGCTGCGATGGTGTCAGAAGACGATATTCAGATCGAAGAAGTCACGGCCGTCGACGCTGAATTGCTCGCAGCATTTCAGTTGTTGATCCCGCAGCTTTCATCCTCGAACCCGCCACCTTCGGCTGCCGAGCTGCAAGCAATCGTCGATGCGCCCGACTCGGTGTTGCTCGTCGCGCGCGACACGCTCGACGGTGGTCGCATCGTTGGTTCGTTGACGTTGGCGATGTTTCGAACTCCGACGGGCTATCGAGCCTGGATCGAGGATGTTGTCGTCGACGACGCTGTGCGAGGCCGCGGAATTGGCGACACATTGAATCGTGTGGCACTCGACCGAGCTCGCGACGCTGGCGCAACGACGGTTGACCTGACCAGCCGGCCGAGCCGTGAGGCCGCGAACCGGCTCTACCAACGCATTGGTTTCGAGCAGCGCGCAACCAACGTCTACCGCTACATTCTCTGACCAGCAGCACCAGGTTTGCGGCGTCGAGTGGCCTGAAGATTTCCTGGGAAGGTGGCGACTGAGCCCGGACTAATGGGGTCGAAGGGGGTAGCGAAGCGGTCTGGGACCGTCGACGTGACAACTCTAAAACAGCGTTTTTCGCCCTGCGAAAAAGGCGGACTACCCGAGCTCAGCAACGTCAGCGTCGACCATCATGGCGACGAGCTCTGCGAAGCTCACCTTTGGTTCCCAACCAAGTTCTTCGCGGGCCAAAGTGGGATCACCGAGCAAATAGTCGACCTCGGCCGGGCGCTCATACCGTTCGTCATAGCGCACGTAGTCCTGCCAGTTCAGCCCGACATGGCTGAACGCTGCATCACAGAACTCGCGCACGCTGTGCGCTTCGCCGGTGCCGATCACGTAGTCCTTGGGCGTGTCCTTTTGCAGCATGAGCCACATTGCCTCGACGTAGTCGCCCGCGTATCCCCAGTCTCGTTTTGCGTCGAGGTTGCCGAGATACAGCAGGTCTTGGGTGCCGGCCTTGATGCGGGCGACGGCTCGCGTGATCTTGCGGGTCACGAACGTTTCGCCTCGGCGCGGACTCTCGTGGTTGAAGAGAATTCCGCTCACTGCGAACATGTCGTAGCTCTCGCGATAGTTCACGCACAACGTGTGGGCGAATGCCTTGGCACACGAGTAGGGACTGCGCGGATGAAACGGTGTCTTCTCGCTCTGCGGGGGTGGCGAAGCGCCGAACATCTCTGACGACGACGCCTGGTAGAAGCGGGTGCTGATCGAGTTCATCCTGATCGCTTCGAGCAGGCGCACCACGCCGGTACCGGTGATGTCGGCGGTGAACTCGGGCATCTCGAAGCTGACCTTGACGTGCGATTGTGCCGCCAGGTTGTACACCTCGTCAGGCTGTATTTCGCGCACCAGCCTGGCGAGCGCCGAACTGTCGGCGAGGTCGCCGTAGTGCAGCGTGAAATTGGGATGGCGATCTTCGGGGCCGCGGTAGATGTCATCGAGGCGCCGGGTATTGATCGACGATGACCGTCGGATCAATCCGTGAACGTCATACCCCTTGGACAACAACAGTTCGGCCAGGTAGCTACCGTCTTGGCCGGACACGCCGGTAATGAATGCCGTTGGCATGTCGGTGATCTTTCCACTCGGTTGCGGGTCGAGGTTACTTTGGCGCAGTGCCGTCGTTCGTTGATGTGCGGGGGTTCGAGGTTGTGGCGGCGGTCGTCGAAGTAGCTGGGTTGGTTCAGCGCCGCTCGACGATCTCGGTGATGAGGTCGACGACCCAATCAGGGTCCTCGACCTGGGCATTGTGACCGCGACCGGTTGCCATCCGAGGATCAGCTACATGAGTGGCCAAATCGGCACGACTGACCATGGCATCGTTCTCGCCGGCGCCGAGGATTACTGGGCAGGTCGCCGCGCCGACGAGGCCGACGAGATCGACAGCCTGTTGTGCGAACGTGTTCGGATCCTGACTCACCCGCCATCGTCCATCAACTTCGGCGATGCTGTCGTCGATCGCTGGATGGTTGGCGTCGAGGATGCCATTCAGTCCGGCTTGCAGAAGGAAGCGGGCCACCGCTTCGTCGCGACTGTCAAACCAACGCACACCCTTGGCCGCGATCTTGGCCATGCCTGTCACATCGTCGTCTGACCACACGGCCTTGATTCCCAACCCGATCACGCCGGTGACCACGGGCCGGAAGGCACCCGACGCCAAACACAACGCAACACATCCACCGAGCGAGTGCCCAACGGCGACGACTTCTTCGTCGTCGTCACACACTTGTGCAACCGCGGCGGCGAGCGCCTCGACCGTGTAGTCGTCTTGGGCTGGAGCGAGCCCGTGACCCGGTAGGTCGGGGGTGAGAACTCGACCCTGCCAGTCGAGTCGATCGACGACGTCGGCCCATACGCCGCTCGTCGCGCCAAGCCCGTGGAGGAGGAGAAGGGTCGGTGCCTCTGTTGTCATGTTGTTGCCCCAATGGTGGCCAAGGGAGTACTGCTACGACGTGGTGGCGTCGCGCAGGATCACAAGAGCCTCGCGGAGGGTGCGGTCGGCCGCAAGCGGTTCGGCTGCTGCGGCATGAGGGCCACAAAACCATCCGTCG
>JBDNHG010000064.1:0-6112 GCA_041688925.1 Acidimicrobiales bacterium
GACAAAGCCGGGACACATCAGCACTGTCAGATGGTGTCGGGTCCGGCGAACGAGACAAGAAGGTATAACGACAGTGAACCAGCATGTGAACGCTTCTCAAGAGAGAACCACCAGCTCGAACCTGACGGATGTGGGCTGGGTCGCGGCGCGCACCCGCGTGAGTGGGGAACTCCTTATAAGGGAATCTTGTCTTGCGGCGCCGCTGCTGGTGCAGCCGAACTGACATCTGGCTCGGTGCCAATCGGCGGCACCGGTTGACCGCCCGGAACCTTCGTTCCGAGCGATGGTGGGTCGCTATGCCATGGCGGGCAATCGCCGCAGCGATCCTTGGTCAAGATCACCAAGCCAGCATACACCGATGCCACCACGACCGCTGCGACTGCGAGTAGAGCGAACCACGTAGACACCGGTCGCCGGGGCACTGCCACGAGCACAAAACAGACGCCACCAAGGATCAACATGTAGGCAAAGACGTCAGTTCCACGATCACGATGCGGCCACCACAGAAGCCACAGCAGAATTCCCAGGCCGCTCGCTGCACAGACCGCGCCAGCCATCGCGACGAGTCGGCTCAGTGCCGTCCGCTTCGCCGTCACCTGAGTTTGCGTCGTAGCAGTTTGCGTCATCTCCGCACCCCGCCGCTGGCGATCTGCTCACGCCATAGCGCCCCACTGCGACTCATCGCCCAACCGTAATCGGAGACGGAACCACCGCTCTCGCGGCCCACGTAGCGTTCGCGATTCGGTGGCCCTGCCGCACGCAGCACACCAACACATCACGTTTGGTGCCGCCGCAGCGCGCTCGTCGGAAACACCAAACCCACTCGGCCTGAGCTGGTTGGCTCGAGCGGTCGGCCAAGGGTCAGGCGGCAGGTCTTATGGCGAGCACTGTTCCGTGGTCGAGTGGTCGCTCACCTGCGAGCGGTTTGCGTAGCGCCACCTTGACATCACCGAATCCAGCGTCTTGCAGTTGGGCGGCGATCGTCGCTGGGAACAATTCGTAGGCCGTCACGACAGCATGATCGAAGGGTGAGCCGTGCGCTTCGGCTGACGGTGCGGCGAAGAACGACACCAGCACCGGTGCGGCGGGTTCGAGAACGCGGAACCACTCGTCGAAGATGTTGTCGAGACGGGTGGGAAGCAGGTGGATCAGCGAGTAGCGAGAGACGATTCCACCGAGCGAGCCGTCGGCGTTGTCCAATGCCGCAAGGTCACCGATCTCGAACTGTGAATCAGGGAATGCATGGCGAGCTTCACCAAGCTGACCAGGCGAGATGTCATAGCCAATGACCGCCAAGCCGAGTTCGGACAAGTGATTGACAACATGGCCGGGCCCGCAGCCAAGGTCAGCGACCACCCCCTCGCTGGAAGCCGCCAGCTCGGCAAACGTCGCCAGCCATTTGCCATCAGTCGGGATCCGATCGATGCGGTGATCGAGCGCTGCGTACCGTTCAGCCATGGCGTCGTAGCAGTCACGAACATCGTCGGTCATGTGCCCAGCTGCCGAACGTCAGGTTGCGAAGCGGTTGTAGGTCGGCGTAATCAGGATCTCGTTCAACGTTATGTGGGGTGGCTGTTGGGCGACGAACAACACCAGATCACCCAGATCGTCGGACTGAAGGATTCTGGCCTTGTCCTCGTCGCTCACCGGCACTGGCCGCTGGTCGAGAATCGGCGTGGCGACTTCGCCGGGGCAGATCACAGTGGCTCGGATGCCGTTGTTTCGTTCTTCGAGAAGCAGGCTTGCCGTCATCGCATTCATCGCGTGTTTGGCCGAGATATAGGCCGGACCCGTCAGCGCACTGATGCCCTTCGCCGCCATCGACGACACATTGATGATGAGGCCACTGCCCTGCTCACGCATGGACGGCAACACCGCGTGGCAACAGTAGAACGCACCGCTCAGATCGATGTTGATCACGTCGTCCCAATCATCGGTCGTGACCACCGGCCAATTGCGATCGGGGATATTGATGCCAGCGCTGAACACACCAATGTCGATCTTGCCGTGGGCGTCGACGATGCGTTGCACTACCGCGCTGACCGCGTGTTTGTCGGCAACATCGAGTGGTTCTGAGGATGCGCTGCCTCCGGCGGCGACGATGCGGTCGACCAGCCCGTCGAGCGGTTCGGGCCGTCGACCAGAGACAACAACGGTGCATCCGGCTTCGGCGAGCTTGAGGGCCGCTGATTCGCCGATTCCGGTTCCGGCTCCGGTGATCCAAGCGACGTGTCCGGTGAGATTCTGCATATCGGCACCGTAGTTCGCCGCGCTCTCGGCGTCAGCCTTGACGGGTCCTGAGCTCCGACTCAACCTTCGGCGCAGGGCGGCCTGCTTACCAATTGTGAAGCGCAGGTACGCCCGATCGTGCGGTGCGTTGGCTGCGCAGTCCTACCGCTTCTCCACGGCGGCGGTGCTCTGGAGCTGATCGAGCAGCGTTTCGAGCTCGTCGAGACCGCCGATCGTGTGGTCGGGAGCCGTCTCGGTGTCGGGCACTTGCCCGTTTCTGACGATGAGCACGGATACTGCTCCGGCGCGATTCGCTCCGTCGACGTCATCGGCTGCGTCGCCGACATGCATCAACGAGCGGACCGCTACGCCCAGCTTCTCGGCGATCACTTCGAACGGGCGAGCGTCGGGTTTCTCGATTCCGATGTCGGGGCCGAGGACCACAGCGTCGAACGTATCGGGGAGCCCGCAGCGGTCTGGGTAGCTGTTTCCGTTCGACAGCAGCCCAAGTCGGTACCGACGCTTCAAACGCTCGAGACTTGCTTTGACCTCGGGATACAGCCGGATCTGGTTGAAACGTATGTCGAGGAAGTGTTCGGTCAGGCTCGCTGCCGCACCCAACGCATCTTGGTGGCCGGCTCGTTCGAGGAACACCTCGAATGAGCGCTGGCGAACTGCCTCGAGGTTGTGCGGCCGGCCCCTGAATTCGATCACCACTTCGTCACGAACCGACTGGAGGCGAGCAACGTCGACTCCATCGGCGTGAACGTAGTTCCTCGAGATCATCTCAGCCGCTGTCGATGCGAGTGCCCGTTGGTGGACCTCATGGAAATCCCAGAGTGTCTGGTCTGCGTCGAAGCTCAGAGCGGTCACCATCAGTTGGACGAATCTGGGCTCACCGAACTCTGTGGAAGAAGGCGCTCGGGGCGAGAGCTGTCGAAGATGACCGGCTCATCGAACGCTGCGTTCAGCCACAACCGGTAGCGGGTGATGCGGCCGTCGACGAGATCGAAGAAGCTGAACACTGTCGCCTGGATCGGCTTGCCGGTCGGCGGCTGGCCAAGCCATGGGCCGACATGGACACCCGAGAATGACCACCATGCCATGACCATGTCACCGTTGCCGACGATGCGCTCGACGGTCAGTTCGACATCGTCGATGCAGCGGAGGAACCCTTTCACATGGGCGACCAGCCCGGCTCGACCGGCTGGGCCGCCGAATGCCTGGTTTGCTTCGTCGACCATGTCGGCGTGGGCCATCTGCTCGATCAGGTCGAGTTCACCCTTGGCGACGACCTGTTCAAGGTAGGTCCGCATCAGCGCTTCGGACTCGAGTTCGTAGCTCTGCACAACGTCTCCACGGCTGGTCGGGCCCAACCAAACGTACATGCACGCTCACACGTCCTCGACATGCACGAGCGCGGGATGTGCAGCGGTCGATCGCCACGACGTAAGTTCGCGTCGTGCCGACAACTCACCGTCCGTCCCTCGCGCCGCAGAACGCACCACCGGTGACGCGGCCATGACGTCGAGCCAAGGTGCGCTGACTGGCGTGCGGGTGATAGATCTGACAACGATCCTGATGGGCCCGATGGCGTCGCGGATGCTGGCCGATCACGGCGCCGACGTGATCCGGGTCGAAGCGCCGACCACGTCGCCCGACCTTGTCGGTGGCGCCAGCGGTTTGAGCGCCATCGTGCTCGACACGCACCGCAACAAGCGAAGCGTCATCCTCGACCTCAAGACCGATGCCGGCGCTGCGGCCATGTCCGACCTGATCGCCAGCGCCGACGTGTTGGTCTCGAACATGCGGTCCGCAGCCCTCGATCGCCTCGGGCTCTCGGCCGACCAGCTGCGGGCGAAACATCCGACGCTCATCCACTGCGTCGCCAATGGGTACGGCGCCGATGGCCCCTACGCAGATCGGGCTGCCTATGACGACGCCATTCAGGCGATCAGCGGCTTGGCGGCGCTGCCAACTCGCATCGCCGGCGAACCGGCGTATGTGCCATCGGTGATTGTCGACAAGACGTGTGCGTTGTTCGTCGTGCAGGCCGTAATGGCCGCGCTGCTGCATCGCCACAACACCGGCGAAGGCCAGACGATCCGAGTTCCGATGTTCGAAACAATGGTGTCGTTCCTGCTCATCGAACATCTCCGCGGCGCCGCCCTGGTGCCGCCACAAGGCGAGCTCGGTTACAAGCGGCTGCTCAATCCGAACCGGCGGCCGTATCGAGCGGCAGATGGTTGGATAGCGCTACTCCCATACAGCAATGCCAACTGGCGAGACTTCTTCACGCTGATCGAACGACCTGAACTCGCTGACGATCCCCGGTTCGCGAGCCATGAAGCGCGCATCGACAACGCGGTCGAGCTCTATCAGTTCCTGGTCGACGCAGCGCCCAGTCGCACGGTCGACGAGTGGATGTCGATCTGTGAGCAGCTCTCGATCCCCGCGAGCCCGGTGCTCGATATCGCCGACTTGTTCGACGACGAGCACCTGAAGGCCGTTGACCTGATGCCGATCGTCGAACATCCCCAGCTCGGCGAGTACCGCACCATCAAGCATCCGGTCAGCTACGACACGATGTCGACCGAACTGCGTCGCCATGCTCCGGTGCCCGGAGAACATACGGCCGAAGTGCTGCGTGAACTCGGCTGGTCCGACAGCAGAATCAACAACCTTTGACGGCCAATCTGTGACCCTCACGGCGCGTATAGTGCACGCTCAGGGTCACAGATGCTCAGGTAGGCACGCTAGTGCTGTAGCCGGTAACGATGGTTGGTTTGGGCGAGCGCAGCGGCGTTGCTCGCAAGGCCTCGCTCATCGGGTTAGTGCCGCCAAGGCGTGCTCGGCGTCGATGACGGCGGGAAACAACAGGTTGTTCTCCTTGTGTACATGGAGGTGAGTGTCGGCCTCGCACTCGGCCAACCCGTCGTAGAGCGCTCGGTAGCTCGCACATCCATCGGACGGCACCCGGTAGTCGTCGGTACTACTACGGAGCTGGGCGAGGAGCGCGCCGACGACGTCATGCTCGGCGGCCATCACTGCGATCGGGTTGCCGAGACTGCCGCAATGGAACGACGGTGCGCTGCTCGCAGCCGCGAGCTCGCGGATCATCGGAAACAAGACCTGCTCTTCTTTGAGCATGTGCGGTTCGAGATCAGCCCGAAGTTCCCGTACCAGCGTCGCCACCTGAACCAGCTCAGGATGGTTGGCGCCATGTACTCCCGCCACCTTGTCGGCCAGTGCGACCAGTCGTGGCAGCGCCTGGTGGAGGTACGCGTGATGGGTTGTTTCGAGGTGATCGACCAGCCCGTCTATGCCTTCCCAGGCAACCTCGGCGCGGACCTTCGGTGTCGCGTCGAGCGCCGCAATCGTGGTGACAACATCCATATCGGCTTCGCTGATTGCGGTTGCGAGAGTGCGCTGACCCCCACAGCAATAGTCAAGGCCCAGGCTGTCGAGCCTGGCCGCGAGTTCGGGGCGTTTGGTGACGAGCTCGGCGAGTGTGGCGTTGGAATCGGTGATTGACATGACGGATCTCCCTTGGGAATTAGATGAGGTGAATTGCGATAACGGTGCTGGCAATAACGGCGACACCAGCGATCGTCTGTTGGATGCCGATGACGACTGCCCGGCGTGGGGTCAGGCGCACAGCCACCAAGTTGATGCCTGCCAGCACGACAATCACGATCGCAGCCGCGGCCGGAACCAGATCGAACATCCAGCCGGCGATCGAGGCGGCGATCGCGCTGAGTTGGGCCGCGTCGCTTGGCCAGCGCGGAGGCGGTTGGCGCTTGCTGCGCAGGATCTGGGTGCGCACATAGGGAATCGCCGCTACCGATCGGGCTGCCATTACGAGCCACAGCCCCCATGCCAA
>JBDNHG010000065.1:0-2500 GCA_041688925.1 Acidimicrobiales bacterium
CTGAACAGCTGCCAGGTCGTTCGGCAAGACATCAAACCGTTCGTCGCGTTCGAACAGATCGCCGAGTCGGCTGGGTAACGCAGGTCGCACGCCGGTGCCTTTCTCGACCGCATCCGGGAACTTGGCCGGATGAGCGGTCGCCAGACAGACCATGGGTGAACCATTCGAACCAATCGTGCGGGCGGCGCTGAGACCAACGGCGCTGTGCGGGTCGAGCATCATGCCGGTCGATTCGTAGACCTGAGCGATCGTGTCGACGACGCCACCAGGTGCGTCGTCATCGACGCGGACGCCACTCCACACTTCGGCGAGCAGTTGGCGGTGAGCTTCATCGAGCGTCAGCGAACCGGTGTCACGGAACTCGGCCATTGCCTCGGCGATCCGCTGGCCGTCTCGGCCATGTGTCTCGAACAGCAGACGCTCGAGATTGCTCGAGATCTGAATGTCCATGCTTGGTGAGAGGGTCGGCACGACCTCGTCGATGGCCATCGTTCCGGTGTTGAACAGCCGCGCCAGAATGTCATTGCTGTTGCTGGCCACGCAGAAACGATCGACGGCCAGACCCATACTTCGTGCTGCCCACCCGGCGAACACATTGCCGAAGTTGCCGGTCGGTACGGTGAAAGAAACTGGTGTCGAAACCGATGCAACTCGCGCCGAAGCGACAACGTAGTAAACGATCTGGGCCATGACCCGAGCCCAGTTGATCGAGTTGACCGCACCAAGTCGCACCTCGTCGCGGAACGTCGCATCGGCGAACAGCGCCTTGACCAGATCCTGACAGTCATCAAAGGTGCCTTCGATAGCGATGTTGTGCACGTTCGCCGATGCAACAGTCGTCATCTGGCGGCGCTGCACATCGCTGACGCGTCCGTGCGGGTGCAGGATGAAGATGTCGACTGCATCACGGTCGCGGCACGCTTCGATCGCGGCCGAGCCAGTGTCTCCTGACGTCGCACCGACGATGGTGATGCGCTCGTTGCGACGCGTGAGCTCATAGTCAAACAGCCGCCCGACAAGCTGAAGGGCGACATCCTTGAACGCCAGTGTCGGTCCGTGAAACAGTTCGAGGAGCCACAGGTTCGGATCGATTTCAACCAGCTCGACGACATTGTCGGTCTCGAAGGTCGCGTACGTCTCAGTAACGATTCGTTCGAAGTCATCGCGGTCGAGTACACCCTCGACGAAGGGCCACATGACATCGACCGCGGTGTTGACATAGGTGTCGGTGCGAGCCGTGGCGACAGACTGAGGCCAGGTCTCGGGCAGGTAGAGGCCACCGTCGTTGGCGAGCCCGGTCAGCAATACGTCGCCGAAATCGAGGGCCGGTGCAGCACCTCGGGTGCTGACGTACTTCATGGAGCTCATGCGCCAATGACCCGATACAGGGCGCCGACGCGGTTCACGCTCGGCAGCGAGGTCAGCTTCTCGATCGTGGCCGACATGTCGGCCTCAGATGCCTGATGGGTGATGAACGCCAACGTGGCCTCGGTGCCGAGCCCCTCTTGTTCCATCGACTTTATTGACACGCCATTGGCGCCGAAGACACCGGCGACCTCGGCGAGTACGCCGGGGCTGTCGTCGACAGCAAGGTCGAGGTAAAAGGCAGAGGTTGCCGCTTCGGGCGGACGGATACGAGCGTCGGCAAGAGCGGGCAGGGTGCGCACACTGCCGTGCGCAAAACCGGATGCGGCCTCGATGACATCGCCGAGAACGGCCGAGGCCGTGGGGCGCCCGCCTGCACCGCGGCCATAGAGCATGAGCTCGTCAACGGCGCCGCCCTCGATGAACACGGCGTTGAAGCTGCCCCGCACGGTTGCGAGTGGATGCGAGACCGGCACCATCGTCGGATGCACCCGTGCCGAGATCTCGTATGGGGCCTGATCTCCAACACGTTCGACGACCGCGAGCAGCTTGATTGCGTAGCCCAGTCGGCTGGCGTTCGCTATGTCGGCCGCCGTGACCTTGCTGATGCCTTCGACAGGTACATTGGCCGACGTGACCGCCACGCCGAATGCCACCGTTGCGATGATCGCGGCCTTGGCCTGAGCGTCGTGGCCCTCGACGTCGGCGGTGGGATCGGCCTCGGCATAGCCCAGGCGCTGGGCCTCAGCCAGGATGTCGGCATAGTCCGCGCCGTCTTCGGTCATGGCCGACAGCATGTAGTTGGTGGTGCCGTTGACGATGCCCATGATGCGGTCGATGGGTTCACCACGCAGTGACTTCTGAAGCGTTCGCATCAGCGGAATGGCGCCGGCAACCGATGCTTCGAACAACAGCTCGGCATCGTTGGCCGCTGCCAGGTCAAACAACTCTCGTCCGTGAGCAGCGAGCAATGCCTTGTTGCCGGTGACAACTGATTTGCCAGCGCGCAGAGCCTGGCTAATCCACTCTCGGGCCAGATCGACCGCACCGACGACTTCGACGACCAGGTCGACGTCGTCAGCCTCGATCACCTCGCTGGCCTGGTCGGTCAAGACCGCGTCGCCGATGCCGGGGC
>JBDNHG010000066.1:0-2605 GCA_041688925.1 Acidimicrobiales bacterium
CCCAGCGCGACGCGGGTCGAGCCCTTTGGCCACGATGCCAGCCGACGGCAACAGCCCAGCGCCATATCCCAGCACTGCCGCCCCGACCAGGGCACGCACGCTCAGGTGTCGCCCAAGATCGTCTCGATGACATCGGCGGCACTGCGATGGCGATACCAGCGCACGAGCTCGATCAGCCCGGTGATGCTCAGGGCGGTTCCGAACGCCAACCAGAACGCCTTGCTGTGATCGTCCTCGAACAGATCGCCAAAGAAGTAACCGATGATTGCCGCGTAACCGGCCCATAACGTCGCAGCCAGGATGTCCCATGGCAGAAACCATGACTTGTATGGCCGGTGAGTCGCGCCGCACGACAGTGTCATGAGCGTGCGTCCGCCAGGAATGAAACGAGCAGTGATGAGCAACAGTCCGCCGCGTTTGTCGATTTGCGCGGCAGCGCGGACCATCTTCTCGTCACCATCGCCGTTCTTGCGTCCGAGCATCCGCGTCACCGCCGGGCGAAATCGTTTCCCGAGCAAATAGGCAATCGAATCACCAAAGAATGCCCCAACGGCACCCATGACGATCACCAATAGCAGCCATTGATCGCCCTGACCTGCTGCGATTCCGCCGATGATCACCGTGGACTCGGACGGCACGATCGGTACCACCGAATCGAGCAGCGCGATGATGAAAATGACGAGCACGAACCACCAACGCGACGAAATATCGCCCAACCAGTCGGTCAGACCGTTCAAGAAACTGAACACACCCGCAGCGATCATCGGCGCTCAAGTTACTGCGTATCGGGGACAAAGTAGGCCTTCTGGCCTGTCCAATTGCCCTACCCAACTGTTCCCTCTTGCCTAATTCGGACGGACTATTACGCTGGGCAACATGTGGAAGACCTTCGTGATGTCGCCGGCTGCTGGCGCTCTCGCCGCGATCCTCGGGTGGATCGGCGCAGGGCTGATCAAGTCGTCAATGACCAATGCAGAGTTCGCGGATCTGCGATTTGGTTGGGAAGGCGCGATGGTTGGCGCAATTGCTCTTGCGGCCGTTGCCATCTTGTTCTTGGCGAAGGATGTCGTCGATCCGCTTGTCATGGTCGGTTCGGCGGCGGTCGGTGCAGCGCTGTTGTGGAACAACCAAGAATTGCCGTTCGCAAACAACAACTTCCGCAGCGGAACCACGACCTCGTACTGGTTCACAGCGACCATGATGATCATCATCTTCATACTGCTGCTCATGGGTTTGCGGGCCGCTCGCGAGAGCAGCCACCGCGCCCGCGGCTGACGTTTGAGAGGTTGGTCAATTGGCATTGGTTTCCGGGCAGTTCCAGAAGCATCGAAACCTCGTCCCGATCGCCATTCACTACTACCGCGTGCCGGAGATGAACCGATTGACGTTCATCAGGCTCACGCCGTCGATGCCTGACGGCCTGATCGTGAGCTGAAGCGGAATGCCATCGGGGCTGGTAAAGACCAGCCTGGACTCCAGGATTCCTTCGTCCGCCAATTCCTGCAGCTCGGCAACCGTCTTCGGGAAAGAATCGGACTCGGCCATGTAGCCGGAGCCCGAGAGTTCAGCGAGATAGAACTCAGTCACGACGCTGGGTTCGGCGAGGAAGTACACCCGTTGCACCGCAGTCTCGCGAGGGTCTTCGTCAGCAGTGAATGCTTGGCCCTGCGAGAAGGCTGCAGATGCGGGAAGCGGCAGATCCGCGAGTTCGGGGATGAACTCACTGGCATACGTGACCCCCTCGGGCAATCCCTCGAAACCTGCTGGTAGTCCGTTGCTGGCTGAGTCTTCGCTGGTGCCCTCCGCGCGGGCGCTCTCAGCCGGTGACACCTCGACGGAGTCATCTCTACCCGGCGCACTAGGACCATCGTCGGCGCCGCCGCACGAAGCTGCAAGCGCCACAACGCACGTCAGTGCGACAAGTACTCTCCACCAATTATTCACAATTCATCCGCCTGGTCTCTCTTGGTCCTCGACTCAGTCTCGCGCTGGCGAGAGCGTGCCGTCACCATGGCGACACATGCCAGATGTCGCATCGCCGCCGCTAGCCCAACGTGTGCCAAGCAATCTCGACACCGTCAATCTCACCTCACGGTAACCGGCGCGATGCCGTCGCCAGACTGATCGCCGCCCCACATATCGCCCTCACGTCGAGCCCGACCATGCATCCGATATCGGAACTTCTGAGCGGTTTGGCAGCGTTCGAACTTGCCGGTCCGGTGCGAAAAGCACATGACCGCTCAGAGAGCAAAAAGCACAAACCCGAGTCTGAAGACTCGGGTTCGCGTATGTATTTCTTGGTACCCCGTACGGGATTTGAACCCGTGTTACCGGCGTGAAAGGCCAGCGTCCTAGGCCGCTGGACGAACGGGGCCTAACTCCTCGGAAGGAACGGCGGTCACTATAGCAACCGCCCATGAGCCTCCATCCGAGATTTGTCGAAATTCGATCGGAAAGTCTGTGTGGTGTTCGCGATTGAATTGATAGAGTTCCGCCCCGAGGTCCTGTGGTGCAGTTTGGAGTGCACGCCGCCCTGTCAAGGCGGAGGTCGCGAGTTCAAATCTCGTCAGGACCGCTTCACCATTCGAAGCTGATTTCGGTCAGC
>JBDNHG010000067.1:0-5959 GCA_041688925.1 Acidimicrobiales bacterium
CGCCGTAGCCGCTGAACTCGAATCGGGTTCTCTCATCGAGATCGAGGTCAAAGACCTGAACATCACCCGCAGCCTGCGAGCTGTTTGGCCGCACGGGCATCCGTTGCCAACGCTCGCGTCGCAACTGCTCGACAGCCTGACACCACCACCCGAAAGCCGGCTACCCGCGAAATAATGTGCACTCCCCAGGGGACTGCGCAGTACGGCACCGGACACGACGCCAAAGACGCAACGCAGGCGTAACGCGAAGCCAACGCGCCGGAAACATGACAGCGCTTGAATGCTTTCCATGATCGGAAACACCTACTGCAGCGACAAAGCACGCTGTGTGTGGTCATCAGGCAGCGGCAGCGAGACTTCAGCTCGACGACGTAGTGGCAGTCGAGTTCGAGACTTGCACGCCGCTTGGTTCAGCCAACTCGGACGTTTCCCTCGAGTTGGCTGAGTTCTGAGTCGTCCCCTGGCTGTTTATCGGGCAGCGAGGGGACGCATCTTCTCTGGCCCGGCTCGTGGTCCGAGCACAACGAGACCGACCAACGATCCAACCAGTCCCCCTGCGCTCGACAACGCAAGGTCGCCGACCGTGTCGCCATAGGTCAAGGCGAGTCCGCCGGCGCCGCCGATTCCCTCCTCGCTGACCGCCCACTCGAAGATCTCCCACAGCACAATCATCAGGGCGCCGAACCCATACCCAAGCAGCACGGCGTCGCGCCGGTCGTGCACATTGCGGAACCGAAACGCCTGGAACGCGAGCACGAGGAACACCCAGTTGATCGTGTGCAAAACATCGTCGGTGACCGGGTACTCGTCGTAGAAACCGAGCAGGTTGCCGAGTGTGTCGAGCAGGAATGGCAGCGACAGCAAGGCATCGGCGGTATGGGGATACGGCTTCCAGTCGCGAAAGTGCGCCAGCACCGGCACAACAACGGCCGGGGCCAAGAACAGCGGCGCCCTGCTTCCCATGGCCTTGCCTTCGAGCACGTCAGGCGGGAAGAAGATTGCGATCGCGAACGCAATGACGATCGCGGCCTTGACCACATAGTTGCACCACGCCATCGCCGGCCACCGGTCGAGTCGCAGCACCTGGCTTGGAGCAGCCGCAGTGTCAGCAAGTCCTACTCGAGGTTGATTGTTCACGAGGCCACCCTTCGGTAGTTGCCCAGCGAGAGTAGGTGGCCAACAGACCGTAGGCTCGGACCATGACTCTCGCTATCGAGGTAACCGGCCTGACAAAGGCATACGGAACCAAATCAGGCGATGTCGTCAACGCAGTCCGGGGTATCGATCTGCACGTGAACGAAGGCGAGATTCTGGCCTTTCTGGGCTCGAATGGTGCCGGCAAAACCACCACGATCGAGATCCTCGAAGGATTTCGTGAGCGCACCGCCGGCGATGTGCAGGTCTTGGGCGAAGACCCGCAGAAGCCATCGAAGGGGTGGCGAGAAAACATCGGCATCGTGCTGCAAGAATCGGCTCCTGATCGCGACCTGACGGCACGCGAATCGGTGGCTATGTACGCGTCATTCTACGACTCGCCAAAACCTGTCGATGAAGTGCTTTCGATCGTCGGTCTGACCGACAGCGCGAACCAACGCACCAAGGCACTCTCTGGAGGCCAGAAGCGACGACTCGACCTGGCCATCGCCCTGGTCGGTGACCCCAAGCTGATCTTCCTCGATGAACCAACGACCGGCTTCGATCCGTCCGCCCGACGCGAGGCATGGGAGATGATCGAACAGCTGCGAGACGTCGGCGCCACCGTGCTGCTGACAACGCACTACATGGACGAAGCCGAGCACTTGGCCGACCGCATCGTTGTGATCAGCGAAGGGCTGATAGCTGCCGAGGGAACCGCCGCCGACCTGGCAAACCAGGTCGAACTGCGCACGCGAGTCACGTGGGATCCCGCAGAAGTGCCCATCGAAGCTCTATCGGCCGAGTTCCAATCACTAACGGGCACCCGCGAAGCCGACGGTCACAGCGGCCCGCGACTATCGCTCGAAACCACCGAGGTCACCCTGGTGGTGCATGCGCTCACGTCATGGGCCACAGCGAACAACGTCCGCATCGACTCGCTGTCGGTGATGCGACCGAATCTCGAAGACACCTTCTTGCGGCTCACTGCTGACGGGAGCCAGCAATGATCGCCAAGATGCTCAGCACTGCGAAGTACGCGCTGCTGAGTTTCCGCCGCAATCCGGCAGCAACCTTCTTCACGGTCGTCTTCCCCGTGCTGTTCTTGGTCATCTTCGGTTTCGTGTTCGGCGACGAGGTTTCTGACAGCGGGGCCAAGGCGGCTACCTACATCGTCCCCGGAATTCTCGGCCTGTCGATCGTGTCGGCAACCTACATAAACCTCGCCATGAACCAGGTGATCCGGCGCGAGCAGGGCCAGCTCAAGCGGCTGCGCGGCACGCCAATGCCCCCGCTTGCCTACATCGGCGGGCAGATCCTTGCCGCGCTGGTGATCGTCATCTTCATGTCGGTGTTGGTCACCGTCATTGGTCGCCTCTTCTTCGGCGTCGTGTTCAACTTCAACACCATCGGCGTATTCGCAGCCAGCATCGCCATTGGGGCAATCGCATTCTCCGCGCTCGGCTTGGCCATCACGACCATCATCCCGAATGACGACGCTGCCCCACCCATCACCAACGCCACCGTCTTCCCGCTGTACTTCATCTCTGATGTCTTCTTTTACAGCGAGGACAATTCGGGTTTCATCAGCCGGCTCGGCGACTTCTTTCCGGTGAAGCCGCTGGTGCACAGCCTGCAAGACTCCTATGACCCGTTTCTCGAATCGGTCTCGATCCCCTGGGGCAACTGGGCAGTGGTCGCTGCATGGGGTGTTTTTGGCGTCGCTATCGCAAGCCGCTACTTCCGCTGGACTCCACAAACTGAACGGCGCTAAAACACTCGGTCCGCAGCGGGCGCTGTCGTCAGTCGCCGCTAACGCGGTGAGCGTCGGCCTCTCGTTGGGCATGAATCTCGGCGCCGAGTAGCACGACAAATGCGGTGATGAACAACCACAGAAGCAGGATTACGATGCCGCCGATACTTCCGTAGGTCTCGTTGTAGCTGCCGACCGTCGACGTGTAGATCGTGAACAATGCCGACAGGCCAATCCACAGCGCCATTGCCACCGCTGCGCCGAGTGTGACCGGCCGATAGCGCGTCGCCCGGTCAGGGCCGAGGTAGTACAAGACGCCGAGCGCGATCACCATCACCAGGCCGAGCGCCGGAAAACGAAGCCAGACGAACAACGTGGCCGCCGATTCGCCCACCGCGTCGACCGACCGAAGAATCGGTGGCAGCGCGGCAAGCAAAAAGATTGCACTCGACACGAAGATGATGCCGCCAAATGTCAAGGCGAGTGCGGTGCCCCGAAGCTTGGCGAAGTTGCGGGTTTCGACGGTGTCATAGATGGTGTTGAGCGCTCCCATCAGCTTGGCCATCGCCCCCGATGCTGTCCAGAACGCCAGGAACAAGCCAAGGATCAGCCCGGCGATCAGGCCGCCGGTGTTGCCACCCGAGACCCCAGCAAGCTGATCACCGATGATGGTCTTGGCCTCGTCGGGCAGGCCTGACAGGTTCTCGTTGACCTGTTCTTTGACCGTCTCTGGGTCGAGGACCAAACCAGCGATCGACACGACGGCGAACAGCGTCGCCGGAATGGCCAGCAATCCCCAGAAGGCGATTCCGGCCGCAACCACAACCAGGTTGTGGTTCTTCACTCGGGCCCCGAGCTCTTTGAGAAGTGCCAACGCTGCCCTCGGCGTCGTCGGTGTCAGGTCGAGCACCGGCTCATCGTCGACCAGGTCAGGCACGGGTATCTCGACGTTGACGAGCTCATCGGCGGGGGCCGGCACAACGGCCGTGGAATCGAGCGCGCCGATGGCGGCGCTTTCGCCGACCACCGGATCGTCGACGAAGTTGGTCTGCAGCCAGTGTGCGACCGGGCGAGCGACCTTGGGGCCGAAGATGTCACGACCGAAGCGACTGTCGCGCAGGCGTTCGGTCAGCTCCTCCCCCAACGATGGCACGCGACGACTTTACCCATACCCGCCGTCGCCGAAACGTGAGTGGCTCATCGCTTTGCCGCATGGGCGGACGGTACGCAAGACTGTCCCCATGGCTGACTCAGTGCTCGACCGCGTCCGCGAGATCGCAATTGCTTTGCCCGAGGTCAGCGAACGGCTCAGTCATGGTGCACCGTCGTTCTTCATCCGCGAGAAGAAGACGCTCTGCAATGTGCACACCGATCACCATGGTGACGGCCGGCTCGCGTTGTGGGCGCCAGCGCCCGTGGGTGTGCAGGCCGAGATCACCCGACTCGAACCCGAGCGCTTCTTCGTGCCGCCCTATGTCGGCCATCGAGGCCGGATCGGCGTGAACCTCGATTCGATCCTGACTGGGAAGAGATCGCAGGCGTCATCGAAGACGCCTATCGTCTCGTGGCACCCAAGACGCTGATCAAGGAGTTGAACGCACGATGACAGCCATACCGCTGTGCAGAAGCTGACGTGTTCGTCGAAGAACACGTAGCCAAACAACTCATTGCCAGCGGTGGCCTTCCGGTACCGCCCGGGCTCATCGCCACCACGCCCGACGCCGCCTATGGTGCCGCCAGCGAGCTGCTCACCGCACACCCCGGCGCCGTCATGGTCAAGGCCCAGATGCCCGCCGGGAATCATGGCCGGCCTGGTGGCAGCGTTCGCTGCGCATCCCCTACCGACGCCCGCGAGGTCGCCGATCAGCTGTTGGGCTCTGACCCCGGCGGCATCGTTGTTGATCGAGTGCTCGTCGAGACGTGTTTCAGCATCGCCCGCGAGATCTGGGTCGCCATCACGGTCGATGCTGCGGCAGGGACGCCGTTGTTGCTGCTGTCAACTGAGCGCAGCATCACATTTGAGGGCGGCATAGAACAGGTCCACGCCACGAACGCTGACAGTGTGCAGATGGTGTCGATCAACATCGGTACCGGGCTCGGCGCGGGCGAAGCGATGGACATCGCCGTCGGAACCGACCTCGCTCCAGGCATGCATGTCGCTTTGGCCGGGTTACTGCTGACGCTCTACGGCCTATTTCGCCAATACGACGCAGAGCTGCTCGAGATCAATCCACTGGCGATCACGACTTCGCACGAACTGGTTGCGCTCGGTTGCAAGCTGGTTGTCGACGACAATGCGCTCTTTCGTCAAGACGCCGTTCGCGACGCCGTCGCAAACGCCGAGGCGACACCGTGATTTCAGCGAACCCCAACGTGCTCGTGCAGGGCATCACCGGAACCGCCGGTGCGTATTGGACCGAGCACATGCTCGCCAGCGGCACCGCGGTCGTAGCCGGATGTACGCCTGGCAAGGGGGGCCAAGATGTCGCCGGGGTTCCGGTGTACAACACGGTCAGCGATGCCCTCGACGCGCACCTGATCGATGTTTCGGTGCTCTTCGTGGCCACCCCATTCGCCAAGGATGCAGCGGTCGAAGCCATTCGGGCCGGCGTCCCTGTGGTCATCGTGGTGGCCGAGTCGCTACCGGTGCATGACACGATGGAAATCTTGGCGCTCGCCCAACGGGCCGAAGCTCGGCTGATCGGTCCCGGCTCCTCTGGTCTGGTATTCCCCGGCCGAGACTTCGTCGGCACCCGTCCCAACTCGCCCAACGGCGTCTTCGCCCCAGGCCGCATTGGTGTGGTCTCACGCAGCGCTGGCCCGGCGCAACCCATCAGCGTCGATCTCGTCGAAGCGGGCTACGGCCAGTCGGCATTCATTGGCTTGGGTGATGATGCGATCGTGGGCACCACGTTTGTCGACGCCCTCGAATGGTTTGAGAGTGATCCCGACACAGACGCCATCGTGCTGCTCGGAGAAACCAGCGGGCCAATGGAGGAAGAGGCCGCGACCTTCATCCCGACGATGACCAAGCCTGTGGTCGCCTTCGTCGCCGACCGCAAACCTGCAAAA
>JBDNHG010000068.1:0-1798 GCA_041688925.1 Acidimicrobiales bacterium
ACGGGAACCGTCACGGCATCAGCGACAGCTCGTGTCAGCTCAGTGTCATAGCCGGCGCGTGTGCCGTCGCCGTCCATCGAGGTGAGCATGATCTCGCCCGCCCCACCAGTCGTGGCCTTGATGGCCCACTCGACCGCGTCGATGCCGGTTGCGGTGCGCCCACCGTGGACGTAGACCTCGAACCCGCTCGGCGTAACCCCGGGGCTGCGTTTGGCGTCGATTGCGACGACCACGCATTGATCGCCGAACTCGGCTGCGATCTCGGCCAACACCGCAGGACGTTCGACCGCAGCCGTATTGATGCCAACCTTGTCGGCTCCGACACGCAGCAGTTTGCGCGCATCTTCGACACTGCGAACGCCACCGCCGACGGTGAACGGGATGTACAACTCTTCGGCGGCATGGCGAGCCATCTCGATGGTGGTGTTGCGGCGTTCGTTTGAGGCGGTGATGTCGAGGAAGATGACTTCGTCGGCGCCCTGGGCGTCATACCGCGCCGCCAGCTCTACCGGATCGCCTGCATCGCGAATGTCGACGAAGTTCACGCCTTTGACCACTCGACCCTTGTCGACGTCAAGGCAGGGAATGACACGGATCGATCTCACGAAACACCGCCGTTGTTGAGGACCGCCACCGCTTCGCGCACCGTGAAGGCCCGTTCGTAGATGGCCCGGCCGGCGATCACTCCTTCGAGTGTGCGCCCCTCGGCCACGAGTGAGGTGAGTGTTCGAAGATGGTCGAGCGTGCCGACGCCACCAGAGGCAATGACTGGCACATGGGTTGTTTTGAGGACACGCTGCAACCCAGCAACGTCGGGGCCCTCCATCGTGCCGTCTCTGGCAATCTCGGTCACCACGAACGCGGCCACACCTGCGTCGGCAAATGAGGCAACGGTTTCGAACAGGTCTTTTCCGGTGCGTTCTTCCCAACCGGCGACAGCAATGTCGGAGCCCCATGCGTCGAGCCCGACGGCGACCTGGCCTTGGGGGGCCAACTCACGCACCAGATCAGGATTCTGCACTGCGGCGGTTCCGATGACGACCCGGGTCACGCCCGCGTCCCAAAGTCGTTTCGCTGCTTCGACGTTTCGCACCCCGCCACCGACCTGAAGCGGCACGGCGACCCGTTCGGCGATTGCAGCGATGGACGCCAGATTCTGTTGATCACCGCTGCGCGCTGCGTCGAGGTCGACGCAGTGGATCCACGGCGCGCCCTCGTCGGCGAAGGCCGCTGCTTGGTCGGCGGGGTTGTCGCCGTAGACGGTCTCGCGGTCGTAGTCGCCCTGATATAGCCGCACGCAGTTGCCGTCGCGAATGTCGATCGCTGGATACAGCTTCATGACGTCACCTTCGTTCCTGTCGCCCCGACCGGCACGCGTTCGACGAAGCTGCGGAGAAACCCGAGGCCAGCCTGACCAGACTTCTCAGGGTGGAATTGAGTAGCGATGATGTTGTCGCGCCCGGCAATGGCCACCATGTCGCCGCCGTAATTGCAGGTGGCCAACGTGTCGTCCGACGACATCACGGCATAGCTGTGCACGAAGTACATCCATTCGCCGTCGAACGGCTCGACAAGGGGATGGCCGGCCGTGCTGCGGATTGGATTCCACTGCATTTGCGGCCGTTTCACGGTGTCGGGCAGCAGAACGACCTGGCCCCCAAGAATGCCGAGCCCGGGTTCGTCTGGGCTCTCGTCGCTGCCCTCGAACAACATCTGCATGCCGACGCAGATACCCAGAAACGGACGGCCAGAACCCGCCGCTGCAATGGTGACAGCATCGAGTTCTGATTCGCGAAGT
>JBDNHG010000069.1:0-3015 GCA_041688925.1 Acidimicrobiales bacterium
CGAACACTCAACCATCGCAGCTGAGACCTGGATCAAAATCGCATCGATCTCCATGATGCTCGACCGCCTCGCACCCAAGCCCGGCACACCCCAAGAACGCACATGGACCCCATAACATCACTTTCCGGACACCCACTTAGAGAGAGTAATCGGCCAAAGGGGCCATGCCATTAGGCAAAACTACCCGTTGGCCTAACAGACCGGGGAAACATCGTTGCGATTGCAACGATGTCGCTCGGAAGTTTCCATTTGCGCGCCGCCTGAATCGGCGCTGTCTCACTGGAGTCGGTCACAATCTGTGACCCGTCATAGGCCCAAATGCCCATATCGTTCGACAGAAGCTTCAACAGTGACCCGGTGTTTTGGACCGTTGCCGGCGAAATAACGCCCGCCCGCATGCCTCGTTCACCATCCTCGGCGAGCAGTTCGCGGCAAAAGGCTGCGGCCATCGCTGCCGCGCCCGTGGCCTGCGCACCCGTCGCCGCCATGGCCCGATGTTCCACGCGTCCATCGATGATGCCCCGTACCTCGGCCCATACCGCCCCGACCAAACCCTCGGCATGTGGTGCCCGCAACATCGGCAGGCGAGAGGTCAACCGGTCACGTCGAGTAGCTGCCTGGCGCGACTCGATGCGATCGACGTCGGGGAAACCTCGACGCAACATCAAGGGGTCGGCCAAGCCTGCTCGATAACAGTCGGCTGCCCCAATCGGTTCGGGAAACCAGACCAATTCGCGCCCTGTGCCACCGTGGCTGGTGCGAAGCCGACCGTCATGCACCTCGCGCGCCGTAGCGCCCATGGCCCGGTGATGCTCACGAGCACACGCCGGGCCGCCGGTACCGAACTGCGCGGTGCGAATCGTTGCCACCTGATCGAGACCGCGAGCCAGATAGGCGGCCAACACGGTAGACACGCCGGGCGAGTACGCGGCGCCGACAATGAGCGAGACGTCGTTTTCCTTTGCCAACGGGTCGAGTGCCCACAGTTGTTCGATCTGCTGGGGGCCGTCGGCAGTCGCTATTACATGCACGCCCGAGCGCACGAGTTGTTTGGCGACAGCAACCTGGTGCTCACACTCGATGGCCAGCACTACTGCATCGAGTTCATCGGCATACCGATGCCGCCAACCGCGCCCGACCGTGACGCCGTCTAATGGTTCGACTTCGCGTTTGCGTGACAGCAGCACCGTCTCGACGCGGTCGTCCTTCGCCAAGATCGTTGCGGTGCGACGGCCGACCAGCCCGGCACCAAAAACGGCTACTCGCACATCGTCAGTCGTCTAGTCGAGTTCGCTGGGGTCGACTTCGCGCCAACCTCCACGCTGCGGTGGTGCGCCATCGCCGCCGAAGATCCGCAATATCGCGGCAGTTGCCCCAGCAATTGCGGCACCGAATATCGCTCGGCGGAACATGGTGAACACCTCGTCAGGTTAGTCGGGCAACCGGCAAGACGGCCGCGCCCGAAGGGCTATCGATCGTGCGAAGCTGCGTCAATTGGTGGCACCTTCATTACTGGTCGAGAAACAAGGTGGTCGCGCCGTGGGATTCCGCTAAAGTGACGCCGCACTGTTCGGGGCTATAGCTCAGTTGGTTAGAGCGCACCCCTGATAAGGGTGAGGTCGGAAGTTCGACTCTTCCTAGCCCCACGAACAGGCAAGGGCACTGCATTCTTGCGGCGCCCGCCGCTGGCGCTCCGAGAGTGTCTGACTTCGCCAGCGCATCGCTGCGTTCCGGGTAGCCCGACGCTTGGCCAGTCGACGGTCGCTGGTTGGTGTAGCCGGCTCGAACTAGTTCGTCGTGACGGCATCGTCGCCCTAGGACCGCAGCGAGCCCTGCCTAACCGTCAGCGACGTTGGCGGCGCTTTGGTGGGGTGAACCGAGCGGTTTCTTCTTCGATGACGGTCACTCGTATGCCCCCGGTGAGATCGCTGATCAGGTTGTACAACGCCGCCAGCAACACGCTGAACGTGACCGCAGCGATCGAAAGTGCCAGCGTCATGATCGTGTACGCCTTGAAGATCGTGCCCCCGCTCCAGAAGTCTTCGGTCTGGTCGAGAGCGAACAGGCTCTCGACGAGATCCTCGATGCTTTCGAGAGTTCCTGAACTCTCCGCGAAACTCCACAGCAGGACCCCGGCCAAGACCGAGATCAGCCACATGCAGAAGAAGAACAACAAGCTGATCTTGAGAACCGACCACAGCTCGATATGGCGAACAATTCGGCGCACTCGTCGCGCCTCGAGTTTGACGCGACGGCGGCGTTCGCGGCTGGTGAGCGCACGTTCGGGCGGAGCCTCGCTGTAGACCGCCGCGTCGGGAGCGGTCGGCGGCACCGCGGCGGGCACGAATTCGACTGCAGAGTCGAACACGCTGGTTGAGCGGCCAAGCGTTTGTTCGTCAAACGTGAATGCCGAACCCGGCTCAGAGGGCGCGCCACCGAGTTCGACCTCGTCAGAGGCCGAATCATCAACGGTCAGGGTTGGCTCATTATCTGCCACAGCGTGCAAGTCTATGACCTCAGACGAGGTCGATAGGTCGCACCCCCCGACATCAGCACAATTCGAACACGTTCCAACCAGCTCGCGAACTGTCTTCGCTTCGTTCGCACAGGCCGAGATCAGCAGCAACCAGGCGCAACTGAGCCGCCTGGGTTGCGGGCAACTCGACCGAGACTCCATCCCAGCGCAGCTGGCTAAACGTGCTGCCGGTCAGTTGCTCGGCACGAGCGATGATCGCAACCAGTGCCGGCGCCGCCACATCATCGGCGGCGGTATTCTCGGCCCATGCCACCGCCTGGGCTGGTCCGCTGCGCGCGGTCGAAGACGACTGATCCTGTTCGATCGAGATCCCCAAAGAGCGATACCGGTCGATCAGACCAGCGGTGGCAGCAGGATCAGCCGCAATGGCCAGTGCTGCAGCGTCGGCGGCGGTACGAGCTCGGGCCCGATGCACCATTGCATCTGCCAGAGTCGAGATTGCCAAACCAATGACGCACACCAGCACCATGACCGCTACC
>JBDNHG010000070.1:0-6844 GCA_041688925.1 Acidimicrobiales bacterium
GCCCGGCGCGCAGCACATCGACGGCCTCGTCGAACGAACTGTTCTCGCGAAACTCATAGTCGCCGGCTTGGAAGTCGCCGACATCGTTCGCCCGAATCCAGTATTGGGCAACGGTCGAGTTCGAAATAACGCCTGCGTCGGCCAAGATGCGCATGACATCGCTGTCGGTGGCGCCGTTCGGAATCTCTAGCACCAAACGGTCGCCTTGCAGCCCTGGCGGATCAATTTGCGCCTGGAGCCACGAATTGCCTCGCGAGTACAGAAAGGCGCCGGCGAGCAACACGATCAGAGTGATCAATGCCAGGCGGAACGCGAACGACGTGCGTCGAGGGAGGCGCTCCCACTCTTCGGGGTCGTAGTAGGGATCGTCATCAGCCGATAGCGGGCCGAAGCCGCCAGTCCCGGGCTGTGCGCCGGGCTGGCCTTGGTTTGACCAACTCGGCGCAAGCATCGGGTCGATCTTGCCCGGATCAGTTGTTGTGGTGGTGGTGGTGGTGGTGGTGGAGTCAGTCATGTTCGCTGTGAAGTATCGCCTGGCGGTCGAGCCACGCTTGCAGCATGATCGCAGCAGCGATCTTGTCGACGACTTTTCGCTGATTTCGGCTATCGAGCCCAGCATCTGTCATCAGGCGTTCGGCGGTGACGGTTGTAAGCCGTTCATCGTAGGTGTCCACGGGTACCTGCAGGGTGGCACCCATGCGTTCGACCTCGATGAGGGCCTTCTTTGCGGCTGGCCCAACGGAACCGTCGAGAGACAACGGAAGCCCGACAACGACCATGTTTGCTTCCCATTCGTCGACGATCCTGGCAATGTCGCGGTGCAAATTGCCCGTGCGTTTGATGACCTCGAGCGGACTCGCGAGCGTGCGGTCTGGGTTACTCAGTGCAACGCCGACCCGCGAATCGCCCAGGTCGATACCGATCACTCGGCCATGATTCTGCGACATCAGACGACGATCTCAGCCTTCAGGCGCTCAGGCAAGAACTGACGATGCGGCCTGGCGGGCGGTTTCGAGCGCAGCATCGAGCCCATCGGCGTCTTTGCCACCAGCCACGGCAAGGTCTGCGCCTTTGCCGCCGCCACCCTTGATGAGTTTGGCAGCATCGGCGATCAACTCGCCTGCGTTGAACGCTCCATCGATCTCAGTGGCGGCAACGAGGGTCACTCCCCCAGACTCGGGCGCGCTTCCGAGCACCACAGCGACGACACCGTCGGTGTCACGAATGGCCACGGCAAGGTCACGCACACCGTCGCGGTCGAGGCCTTCGACTCGTTCGACAACCACGCCGTCGACCGCCTTGGCGGCAAGCGAGCCCGACTGGCCGACAGCGAGCTGTCGTCGCAGATCTGCGATCTCTGACCGGAGGCTCTTGATCTCGGCGACCCGTTTGGTGGCGCCCTCGACGACCTCGGCGATGGGCACACCCAACACATCGGCGGTTTCGGCGACGCGAGCTTCTTCTTCGCGCAGACGCATGAGCGGGCCGACGCCAGTGACGGCTTCGATGCGCCGAACGCTCGACCCGATCGACCCTTCGGACAAGATTTTCAACGGGCCGATATCGCCCAGGCGCCGCACATGGGTGCCGCCGCACAGCTCGATCGACGTGGGCCCGGCTTCGAGTACGCGGACGACGTCGCCGTACTTGTCACCAAAGAACGCGATGGCACCTTTTGCTCGCGCATCGTCCATCGACATTTCGACGTGCGACGTGTCGGGGTTGGCAAGGATCTCTGCGGCCACGATGTCTTCGATCTTGGCGATCTCTTCGGCCGTCAGTGCGTCGTAGTGACTGAAGTCGAAGCGCAGTCGGTCGGGGCCGACCCACGAACCCTGCTGCTTCACATGCTCGCCGAGCACTTCACGCAGAGCGGCGTGCAACAAGTGGGTGCCGGAGTGGTTTCGCATGATGGCGGCCCTGCGGCCGCTGTCGATCGCGGCCATGACCACGTCGCCGACCTGCAATTGGGCGTTCTCGATATGGTGAAAATGCAGCCCGGGCACGACGTAAGTCGTGTCGGTGACCATTATCTGGACGTCGGAAGAGGGTTGTGGCACCAGCGTGCCGATGTCGCCGATTTGGCCACCGGAAGAGGCATAGAACGGCGTGCGATCGAGCACGACGCCCGTTGGGGTGATCATGAGCACGGTGGCCAATGACTCGGTTTCTGTGCGGCCGGTGAACTCGGTCGGACCATGTTCATCGACCAGCGCAACGAACGCGCTGACATCGTCGCCAGCCCCGCTCTTCGACTTGTGGTCGGCTCGAGCCCGGTCACGTTGCTCGGCCATATAGGTTTCGAACTCGTCGGTGTCGACGGCCAGGTCGCGCTCGGCGGCAATTTCTGCGGTGACCTCGAGCGGGAAGCCATAGGTGTCGTGCAGCTGGAAGGCGGTGGCTCCCGACAGCTTCTGCCCAGCGTTCAGGTCATCGAGAGCCGAGTCGAGCATGATCGAACCCTGCTTGAGGGTTTGGCGGAAGCTTTCTTCTTCACGGACGACTATGCCGGTGACGAGATCGTGATTCTCGACGATCTCGGGATAATCAGCGCCCATGATGCCGACGACCTCGTCGACCATGTGGGGCGTGATCAGGTCGTCGACACCCAGCAGATAGGCGTGGCGAATAGCGCGACGCATGATGCGTCGCAGCACATAGCCGCGGCCTTCGTTGTTGGGGAACACGCCATCGCTGATCAGGAATGTCATGGCCCGGCTGTGTTCAGCCAGAATGCGAGCTGATACGTCGCGGGCTTCGTCCTTGCCGTACACGAGACCGGACAGATCACATGCCTTGTCGACCAGGCGCTTCATCTCGTCGATGTCGAAGACTGAATCGACGCCTTGCAACAATGTGAGGATGCGCTCGAGGCCCGCACCGGTATCGATGCTGGGCGCCGGCAGCAGGATCTTTTCGCCGTCTTCCTTGGTCTCGTATTGCATGAATACGAGGTTCCAGAATTCGAGGAAGCGTTCTTCACCACCATGTGCTGGTCCGCCGTCTTCGCCAAAGGCAGCACCCTTGTCGATGAAGAGTTCGGAACACGGACCGTTTGGCCCGGTATCGGCCATCTTCCAGTAGTTGTCTTCGTCGAGGCGTTGGATGCGCTCGGGGCGTACACCGACCTCGTCGCGCCAGATCTCTTCGGCCTCGTCGTCGCTCAGGTGCACGGTGACCCAGAGCTTGTCGGGTTCAATGCCCAGGACCTCGGTGGTGAACTCCCAGGCGAACGGAATGGCGTCGCTCTTGAAATAGTCGCCGAAGCTGAAGTTACCCATCATCTCGAAGAACGTCAGGTGGCGCTTGGTGCGCCCGATTTCGTCGAGGTCGTTGTGTTTGCCACCCGCTCGTGCGCACTTCTGCACGGAGACGGCTCGTTTGTACGGTGCCGTTTCTTCGCCGACGAAGTACGGCTTGAACGGCACCATGCCGGCAACCGTGAACATGACGGTCGGATCGTGCGGAATCAGGCTCGCACTCTCGACTGCGGTGTGATCCTTTGACACGAAAAAGTCTCGGAACGCTTTGCGTAAGTCACGGGCTTCCATGGCGGCGCAGTCTACGGGACGCACGACCCGCTCGGAGAGGAGATTTGTTCGGTTGCGGATCACCGGCGTATCAACTCGCCAAGTCGACCAGTTTCCATTGGCGCAAGGCGGTTTGGGCTACGCATGAAGCTACGCATGAATTAGCGCCCGACGGCGCTGCCTTGTGATCGATCGGGTTACCTTGGCGCACTGTGAGTGAGCACTTCACCATGGTGTCGTGGAACATCTTTCAGGGTCTACATCACAGGTCGAAGCGATATCGGTGGGTGCTGAACCCTGCGATCGAGGACCATTTGGCATCGCTCGATGCCGATATTTTGGTGTTGCCCGAAGCATGGACATTCGCCCGCCCGGCAGCAACATGGGCAGAAGACCTTGCGTCCAACCTGGGTTACGAATTGCATCAGTGGGTCTCGGACCAACCCAGTCGGCGGCGCGAAACCGTTCCCTGGCGGATGGTGATTCTCACCCGCATCGCTGCTCGATCGCTACCGCCCTATCTCATGCCCGCATACCCTGGCCTGGGCCAACGGGCAGCGGTTCGTATCGAACTCGAAGAGTCAGGCCTGACGATCGCTGGTGTGCACCTCTATGGTATTCACCTGCTGCGGTTTCGTCAGCCACGCTCCTGGCTCGCCGAACGAGGTGAGCTGCGCACCATTGCGGTAAGCCATGACATCGTCGCTGGGGACATGAACATGTGGGGGCCAATCGTGCGACGAGATGCGCCCAATTTGCGATCGGTCGTCTCGGGTCGCACGTATCCCGCCCCTCGACCGCACAGCCAGATCGATCATGTGTTGGTGAGCGACCGCGTCGAGATGATTGCCTCCGAGGTGCTGCCTGACCTGGGCTCAGACCACCTTGGCCTTCGCATGACGTTGGCCGTACACGCTCGTTGAGCTTGCCGCGGCCCAGTTCGTGAAAGCGGTAATGGGGGCTGTCAGTGAAGGCGCCAATTTGGGGGGGCGACGACGCCGGCACGGGCGCGCCACGTCAGATCAACCGGCGATGCGCCGCCCACCGGCTGAGTTCGTGTCGGTTCGAGAGCTGCAATTTTCGCAGCACTGACGATGCGTGTGTCTCGACCGTCTTGACCGAAATCATCAGGCGCGACGCGACCTCTTTGTATGCGTACCAGCGTGCCAACAGCCGCAACACTTCTTGTTCGCGGTTCGTGAGTTGATCGAGTTCTGGGTCGATCTCGGCCACGGGGATCTGACCGGCGAACGCAGAAACCGACCCAGCCGCTGCAGCTGGTAGCGATCGCTCTTCCGGGGCGTATCCGCCTCCGCCGTTCACGACGGTTCCTCCTCCCGGCTTCGCCACGGCGCCACCAATACGACGTATCTATCGGTCGCGTTACGACCGCAAGCTAGGTGGTGTTTCGGCAGGCATCGCCGAGTTCTTCCGAATTGATCCGACCATCGTGTGTCTGGCCACGCTCTTGTTCGCAATTACCGGCGTCGACATCCTCGTGTATCTCGCCGCTTGGCTGATCATCCCGCTGCGCCCCGAAGGGTTCGTCGAGACGAATCACGTGCGACCCATAGGCGACGAACGAACCATGACCATCGCCTTTGGCGTCGCCACCCTGGCAGATCGACATGAGCGTCGGTTTCGGCACCGCCGAGTTGCGATCAGAACCCGGCTGAGTGCATCGGTGTCGTGCCGCCGACGCTGCCGAGGTCGAGGTCGACGGTCCAGCGTGAACTCGTTCAACCAGTCGTGGTGTCGTCGGCTCGGATCTGGCTGCGATAGTCGGCGGCAAGTCGTCTCGCCTCGGCTACCGCCGTCTTGGCGTCACGTTGCGCCTGACGTGCCTTGACGACCGCCGTCTCGCGCATGCCGCCAGGCGTGAAACGACGCAGCTTCTCTTGGATACGTCGCTTGATATACCACGAGCCCGCGGCACCGCTCACCGCGCCGCTTCCAAACCAAATCAGTCTCTTGAACACAACACGATCGAGACTAGTGCCCAGAAAAGCCATGCCACACCCACCCGTGGCGTCGTTTCGTCACCGCAGCCCGACTGAATCGGTGAGCCAGAACGCGTCCTGGTAGACCAGCGTTCCTTGCAGCTCTGGTTGCCATGCCCTGAGTCGGCGCATCTGAAACGCCGCGTCGGGAATGCGCAGCGAGGGCTTGCGGAAACCGAATTCTCCGGCGGCAACGAAACCGAAGCGGTGGTAGTAGGCCGGGTCTCCTTCGAGGAATACCGCCGGCTCAGGTCGGTCATCGAGCGCGGCCAGTGATCTTTCGATCATCGCTGCGCCGATTCCCGAATGATGCACGTCAGGGTGCACGCTGACCGGGCTGAGAAGCAATACGTTGATCAGCTTCTCAGGCGCGTCGAGAATGGTGTGCGTGTACAGCACATGGCCAACGATGGCACCGTTGCGTTCGGCGACGAACGACAAGTCGTCGATCCAAGCCCACGACGCATGAAGCGCATCGAGGAGAGAGCCGATGCTGGGGTCATCGAATGCGGCGACCGCTAGGTCTCGGGCCTGCCCGAACTCGGCGGGCCGCATCGGTCTCACCTGCACATCGTTCATCTGTCGATGGTGCCACATCGCCGGCGTCACGAACCGCCATATAGCGGCCGTCGCACCGGTTAGTCGGTTGCCTCGTCTCGCCATCTCTGCTGTTGTGCCAGGCGGTCGGCAATGCGGGCTTCGTCGCCGAGTCGGGTCGGTTCATAGAAGATGCTTCCGGCAACCTCGGGCGGAAGGTAGTCCTGGGGAACCCAGCCGCGCGGGTCGTCGTGGGGGTAGCGGTAGCCGTCGCCATGTCCCAGCGACGCAGCACCTTTGTAGTGGGCATCGCGTAGATGCATGCCGACCTCTCCCCCGCCCGAGCGGGCGGCGGCCTGCGCATTGTTCAGCGACTGGTAGGCACGATTCGACTTAGGGGCGGTTGCCAGATACACCGTGGCGTGCGCCAGGTTGATGCGTGCCTCGGGAAGGCCGACGAACTCGACCGCTTGGGCTGCTGCGGCTGCGACCACCAGCGCTTGGCTGTCGGCCATGCCGATATCTTCGCTGGCATGCACAACTAGTCGTCGAGCGATGAAGCGAGCGTCTTCGCCCGCCTCGAGCATGCGGGCCAACCAGTACACCGCTGCGTCGGGGTCGCTTCCGCGGATGCTCTTGATGAACGCCGAAATCGTGTCGTAGTGTTCGTCGCGCCCGTACCGAAACGCCTTGATGTCGAGCGCCGCTTCGACGTCTTCGAGCTCGACGATGACCGCCTGCGGGGTTGAGGATGCAGCGTCAGATGCTGCGGTGGCC
>JBDNHG010000071.1:0-3963 GCA_041688925.1 Acidimicrobiales bacterium
AGCGACAATCTCGACCCAAGCCCAACCGTTGACCTCGAGGCAACGTGGGAAGACGAATCTGACCCGGCGCTTTCACTGACCAAGCTGAGCGGCAACAGCTATCGGGTCAACGTGCCCCGATCAGAACTCGTCGGCTCACGCATCGAGTTCTTCGTGCGCGGCACCCTCACCGACAATGCCGGCAACAGCCGCGGCGTCGACGTGAGCGATGAGTGCATAATCATCGACTGAGAGCCGAGCGTGATCAGGCTCCGGTGAAGGCCCAGTCGGCGTCGCGTTGGCCCCAGCAGTGGCCAGGCCCAACCGTGTCGAGAATCTCGCAGTCGCTTTCATCGACCTGAATGTCGCGTCCTTGCCGTCTCTGCCCGTCGGTCGCAGCACAGGTCTCACGGGCACATCGTAGGTCCCAGCTGCTTCCTGTCGAGGTGCGTCCTTCCAACCCCCAAAAAGAATTCGCGCAAAAAGTGAAAGATCGCCTCAAGTGGTCAATCCCCTCTGTGAAGCCGCATGTAAAGCGGCACCAACTCACCGAAGGAAAGACCATCATGGAGACGAACCACAACACCACGAACACCACAAAGATGCGAGGCCTCGGGCAACGCTTCCTTCTGCGACTGCTCGTCGTGGCGATGATCGCTGCTGCTTGCAGCCTGGCCAACGCGCTGCCGGCTGATGCCGCCCAGCGCCAGCGGCCCAACCGGAACGTGGCGACCTCCACGATTCAGAACCGTCCCACGCCACCAACCACCCAGGCGCCACCACAGGGCCCGGCCCAGCCAGCGCCAACCCGTCCAGCGCCAACCCGCCCGACACCGAACCCAGCGCCGGTTCGTGATGACCGAGCTCAGCTGCAACCTGATGCGCTCGAGTTCATCGCCACCACGGCACTTCCGGCTCAGATTGAGTTCAGACAGCTCTTCCGGGGCAACCTTGCACATCTCTTCGCCGCAGCCCCGACCTATGCCGAACCCGTAGTTGTCGCCAACCGGCAACTGACGATCGACCGCACCATCGAGTATGAGCTCGAGCCGGGTGTGTGCAAGAGCGCTGACAACCGGCGCACGCTGGGCGACCTGTGTTTCACCGTCGACACCACAGCAAAGATCACCGCCGAGAGCGCAGCGCACATCGCCGAGATTCGTCAACAGCTCGCCAAGGCTCGGTCGACCGACGAGGTCGTCCCCGGAGTCTCGGTCGCCCAAGCGCAAAAGCTGAGCGACATCGACCTTCTCGAACTGTCGCTCAACAGCGGCCCTCGATCGATCAACCGCTCGAGCACCATGCCACTCACCGCTAACGGCAGCCTGGTCGCCCTCGACCCGAACGACCCTGTTGTCGCCAGCACGTTCAGCACCTTTGGCAACGCAACGCAGTTCGAGGCCCCGACCGGCGTGTTCACCGATGACCTCGGAGCTACGGCGCCGTTCGACTTCGACACCGAATACTTCCTGACAGGCTTCACCATCTACCGCTCATACAGCGACGAATGGACCTATGAGAAGGACGCCTGGTGGCACCCACGGATCTTCATCAGCTTCTCGTACAGCCTCAACGCCGGCTTCGGTGTACGTGCGCCCTTCTCGATCGACGTCGACTATGTATCGGGCAATGTAGACGAGACCGTTGTTGCAGTGTCAGTCGATCCGGTCAGCCTCGATGTTGCAGCCGAGCAAGTCGGCCTGCCCAGCGACGCCTACTTCGACGGCAAAGAGTTCGTGCTCGAACTCAACTTCGACTGCGAATTGACGGCATCGGTCGCCGGCATTGGTGGCTCGGTCGAATGTGACGATCTCTACAGCATCGACACCAACTTCAGCCGTGATTTCAACCCGGTTATCGGTAGCGAGACCCGCAACATCGAGAACTGGTTCTTGTGGGAAGACGGCGAGTCACCACTGCGAAAAGAGCTGGCAGGCGGCGCCATCTATGGCGAAGTGAATCTGGGCATCGGTGCCGACGTCGTCAACGGTGCGGTAGGCGTGCAGATCGATGCAGCAGCAAACACCGATATCTCTGGCGTGGTCGAAGGCGACACCACCTGGTTCGACAGCCGGTCTGCACAGTACGTGACGGTTGAGCGTGACTCACAGATCGGTGGCGCAGGCTTCGAAGTGTCAGAACCTGAGTATCGGTTCAGCGTGGCCGTGCGACCCAAGGTCAAGTTCACCGCCGGCATCGACACGGCGGTCTACGACAACAGCTGGAGCTTCATTGCACCGCTCGACTTCCTGGGCTTCTCGCTCGGCTTCGGTCTCGACCATCACGACGGCACCGTCGAGAGCCACGACTACCAGATCTACACCGGCCTCGTCGGCGAAGCTCCACTCACGGTCGGCGACGCCCAAGTCTTCGCTCCCTAGAACTCTTGCCCCTAGCAGGATCACCGCTGAGGCCGGCCATCCCCCTGTGGGTTGGCCGGCTTCGGCGCGTGGTTAGAGCTATATGGATGGCAGGTCGCCGGGATCGTCCGGGTCTACCGGCTGGTCGTTTGCCGACGACAATCGGATGTCTGCGGTCTGGCTCGCGACCTCGATGCCCGCGTCTTCCAGCCGTGCGAGCACCCGGCGGGTGATGAGATCTCTGCGTACCCGCGACTCTCGTACCGGCACGATGAAGCGGGCCGAGAGCGCCAGATAGTTGTCGGTCGCGCGGACGAACACTCGAGGCTCGATCTCGGTGCGGCCAAGCGGGTAACGCTGCAACATCTCGGTGATGGCCCGCTCGGCATCCTCGAGCTCAGAGATCGCATTCGCTTCCTCATCCATGATCCGTTCAGCTGCACGCCAATCGCTGCGATACGAGATCGGGATCGTGATCTCCTCCCAGATGAAGTCGAAGGCCGCGCTGTAGTTGAAGACAGGATCGGTGAACGTCGCCTTGTTCGAAACCGCGACGACCCGCCCGGTGTATTGACGGCCCTTGATCCATGCCTCGCCGTCAGCCTCTGAACCGATTTCCATCACCTTGGTACGCAGCGGTGTGATGTCGATGACGTCACCATGCACGCCGCCGAGCTGCACGCGATCTCCCACCCGAAAGATTGAACCCGACACGATGTTGAACCAGCCGGCAACGGCACCGATGAGTTCTTGCATCGCGAAGGCCAAGCCAGCAGTAGCCAAGCCGAGCACCAGACCGAATTGCCCGGCGAACGGGCGCCACAGGATGGCCATGCCGATGACAGCCACGACACCAACGACATAGTGCGATGTCTTGCGGACGTAGTACATGCGATAACGGTCGCTCGCCCGTCGAGCCAACATCCGCCCTCCAATGACCCCGATCAGCATGGCGACGCCAAGGATGACGACGGTTGACGCTGCCTTACCCGCGAGCGAGTCGTTATTGGTGACCAGATCTCACAGGTCCTTCACGGCGAGACCATCACGTCTGCGCTGCCTGTGTTCGTTCACGTTCGTCCGTTCTCGCCGTCCGAACGAACGGGCGATGCGCCATTATCCTGCACTGCGGTCCCGGTTGAGGAAAGGGCCACAGGTCCCAACGTGCCGTGATAGGCGCGCTCGCGACGCCCTCATCGCCGTCAGGGCCCAGTCCTGGCACCAGGACCTAGCGGCAGCCCGTAGGATCACGGCGATGGCCGGCACACAGACCCAGGCGTCGATCGGTTACGCCGACTTCGGCACTTGGTATGACGAGCACCGAACTCGGGTCCTAGATCCAGCGCTGTTGGCTGCGATGGCATCGCTGCAAGCCGCCCTTGACGATGCGTTGTCAGACCGCGATCGAACTCGCATTCGTCGTCTCTCTGGCCGCGTCAAGTCAAAGCGTCGTGCATGGCGAAAACTCAAGCGGCTGCTTCGCGAGGACGCCATCACCACCGTCGATGACGTGCCTACGGCGATCCGCGACCTCGTCGGCCTGCGCATCACCTGCACAAACCTGCGCGACATCGAGATGGTGCAGGCCACGCTCGACGGGCTGCCACTACCCGGCCGGCCGGTG
>JBDNHG010000072.1:0-3088 GCA_041688925.1 Acidimicrobiales bacterium
ACCACGGCGACCGCTGTGATCGCTGCTGGGGCCACTCCTGCGGTCAACCCGCAACGGCCGACCACTCCCCCTGCGACGTCCGCAGCTGCTGGTTCGGCCGTGCCGCCCAGCGCTCGAGCGGGCGGCGCCAAAGATCCCGGTCCGACCTTCGTTCCTGCCGAGCCGGCATTTCCTCAGGCCGACAAGGTCGACGATCGAGTCGCTGCGCCGGCATTCCTTCACAGTGACAAGGTCGACGAAGAAGACGATGTTCGACTCTATGGCCCGAAACGTCGCTGGAAAGCAGTTGTCGGCGCCGTCGTGGCCCTTGCCGTGCTCGCCGCTGTGGGTCTCGGTGGCTGGTATTGGTTCGCCCAACGTGACGCAGCAACTGAAACTGCAACGGCCGACGACCTGACCAATCCCACCACCCCGGCACCCGAAACCAGCGTCGACGCGGCCGCCCCAACCGAAGCACCGACATCGTTGCCCACGGCCGAGCCCGAACCCACGCCTGAGCTGCCGTCATTCTGGGCCGATACAACCCCGATCCTCAATGCAGGCACTGCGCAGATCACTGCATCGACCTATGCGGTGAGCCCATCGAATCGAGCAGTGCTCACCGGCCACACCGCAGCGATCACGGGCGTGGTCATTTCCGATGATGGCCGGGTGCTGACCTCGGGCGCTGACCGGCGCCTGGTCGACTGGGGTGCCGACGTCACGTTGGCCAACCCCGACGTGCTCAACGTGCCGTCGCCGCTGACGGTTCTCGAGCGCACCGTTGATCAGCGCGTCATCGCCGGCGATGCCGCCGGCACCATCACCATCATCGACTTGGTGAACACCGTCGATCCCGTGGTGATCAATGTGCACGACGTCGCCATTTCTGCTGCCACCGAACTCGCCGACGGCCGCCTGGCGGTCGCCTCGGCCGATGGCGACGTTGCGGTGTTCGCGCTCGACACTCCCGACGAACGAACAGCGCTGCCTCACCGAGTCGAGGTCACCGCCGTAGTCGGTCTCGGCGATGGCACGATCGTCACCGCTGCCGTCGACGGCATTGTGCGACTATGGGCGCCTGACGGAAGCGGCGAGCCCGGCGAGATCGCCACGCTCGACGCCCCAGTCACCGCGCTTGCCCTGCTCGCCGACGGCCGCATCGGTCGATGGCGCCATTCATGTCGTGCCCGCCGTTGCTAATCCAAGCGAAGTCGTTGTGCTCCCCGGCCATGTCGGCGCTGTGCGAGCCCTCTACGAACTGACAATGCCCGACGGATCGTTGGCGCTTGCCTCTGGCGGCGATGACACGACCATTCGGCTGTGGGACATCGAAACGCGCACCCAGTTGCTCGTGCTCGAAGGTCACGGCGACATCATCAGCGGCATCGACTCATTGCCCGATGGCAGGCTCGTGACTACCAGCGGTGATGGCACCGGTCGCGTCTGGGATCTCACCGTGGCGCCAGGTCGCCCAGTACTCACCTCGCATGACTGGAATATCTCGGCCATGCATCGCGGGAACAATGACCAATTCGTCACCGGCGGCAACGACGGCAAGGTGGTGCTGTCGAGCACATCCGACACGTCTGAACCAGCATTGATCACCCAGCACGATGCACCGATCGTCGGCGTGGCCACCCTGCAAAGCGGCGACATCGTGTCGCTCGACGCCAACAGCGTGCTGCGCATCAACCAAGCCGACGGGGCACCCGCTGGTCTGGTCGAACTCACGGTCTCGCCCGGCGCAACCGCACTCGACGTTCGCGACGGCCAAGGCGTGGTCACCGGCCACGCCGACGGCACCGTCAGGTTCCATGACTTCACCGACGAGGTTCTATCGGTCAATGCCCATGGCAGCGGGGTCAATGACGTGATCTCACTGAGCAACGGGTTGGTCGTCTCTGCTGGGCAAGACAAGACAGTACGCATCATCGACCCGGCCAACCCGGGACAAATTCCGATCTTCGACCTGCACACCGCTGCGGTCGACGTCGTCATCGAACTGCCCGACGGTCGTATTGCATCGGCCGGAAGCGATGGCATCTACGTCTTCTCGCTCGAGGGCCTGGCGCAAGATCACATTCGGCTCAACGGCCAGCGATCACGCACCATCTCATTGGTCGCCCTGCCCGACGACCGCCTGATCTCGACCGGCGACGACGGCCGAGTACGCCTATGGGACCTCAACAGCCCCGACGCAGAGCCCATCACACTGATCGACATTCCCGGCATCGTGAATCCGTATTTGATCCAAGCCGACAACGGACTATTTGTGTCCGGCGCGGCACGCGGTTATGTGGTGTTCGCTCTGAGCTGACGCTCTGGCACCGGCCGTGCACCTGAGCGGCTAACCGACAAACACAACCAGTTCGCTTCCAGCAGCGGCGATGACTAGCGTCGCCGCTGTGAACGATCCCACGGAACAGACCTTGGACTCCCGTCGCGGATGGCTCATGGCAGCGGCAGCCGCAGTCTCGATGTTCACGGTGTTTGGCGTGGGCTACAGCTTCGGCGCGTTCTTCGAGTCGATCACTGAAGAATTCGACGCCGGAAGCGGCGCAACCGCGGTGGTCTTCGGAATCACGATCAGCCTGAGCTTCCTGCTCGGACCGTTTACCGGCGCGTTGGCCGACCGTATTGGCCCCAAACCAGTAGCGCTACTCGCCGCGGTTTCGTTGACTTCGGGTTTGCTTCTCACCACGATCGTGCCCAGCATCTGGCTGGCATACATCTGCTACGGCGTCTTCGTCGGCTTCGCCATCGCGTGCGGCTACGTGCCCATGGTCGCCGTCGTTGGTGGATGGTTCGAACACCAGCGAGCACTGGCGATCGGGGCTGCGGTTGCCGGCATTGGCTTGGGCACACTCGTCGCATCGCCACTGGCCGCAGCACTGATCGAGGCCACGAGCTGGCGCACAGCCTTTGTCATCTTTGCCCTCGTTGGTGGTGCTCTGTTGCTCGCTGTTGCCGCAGTAATCACGCCCGGACCAGCGAGCGAACCCTCACCGGCTCGGCGTCCGCTCACTGAACTGTGGCATATCAACGACTTCCGCTTGTTGTACCTCGCGACCTTGTCGACCTCGTTCGGCCTGTTCGTGCCGTTCGT
>JBDNHG010000073.1:0-4654 GCA_041688925.1 Acidimicrobiales bacterium
AAAGGCCAACGCACTGGACTTCCCGAATACGGGGGAACCGTCGGCGGAACACTCGCCGTTGGCGAGAACTGCCTCCAGGTGCTCGGTCGAGGACGGGTGCGCGAAGCCGCCCTACAAGTGCGGTACGTGTCCGATGATGGCAAGGTCATCACCGGGGGAGGGCCAACGGTCAAGAACGTGACCGGCTTCGACCTGCCACGTTTGATGGTTGGTTCGCTGGGCACGCTTGGGCTGCTGGCCGAAGTGATCTTGCGCACCAATCCCATCCCGGCCTGTAGCCGCTGGGTGCGATCAGCATCCATCGATCCGTTCACGGTGAACGACCTCGTGCTGCGCCCAAGCGCCGTGTTGTGGGATGGCACGACAACCTGGATCGAACTCGAAGACCACCCCGCTGCGGTCGATGCCGAACAGGCGCGGCTCGCGGCGGTTGCCGACATCGCCGTCGTCGACGGACCGCCCAATCTCCCTCCACACCGATGGTCGCTGTCGCCAGCCGAGCTACGTGATCCGGCACAATTCGGTCACGGCCCCTTCGTTGCTTCGATAGGCGTCGGAACCGTCTGGGCATCCAACCCGCAGCCAGCAAAGCTGCCCGACCCGGTTGTCGCCGCACTTGCCGACAGCGTCAAGGCGCAGTTCGACGAGCGACACCGCTTGAACCCCGGACGAACCCCAGGAGCCCGTTGACATGGACCTCAAACTCGACCCCGACGAACTCAACTCGTGTGTGCAATGCGGCCTTTGCCTCCCACACTGTCCGACCTTCCGTGTGACCGGCGACGAAACAATGTCGCCCCGCGGCCGCATTGCGCTGATGCGCCATGTGCAAGACAACGACGCGCCGCTCACCGACGAGGTCGTCGACGCGTTCGCTACGTGTGTGCAATGCCGCGGCTGTGAGCCTGCATGCCCAAGTTCGGTGCCCTACGGACATCTGATCGAACGCACCCGCGAGACGCTCGTCGACGTCGGAAAGCTGACGCCGGCGTGGCAACAGATCGCCATGAAGCCGCTTGGCTCACCACGGCTTTTGCGGGCCGGATCCGCAGCGCTGGCCATCGTCAACAAGACCGGCCTGCTTCCTGACCGGCTGGGGCTGCCCGACGAAATTCCGATTCGCCAAGAACCACTTGTCGCATCAGGCGACGACGTATGGATGTTCACCGGCTGCGTCATGGATGCCTGGCAACGAGACGTGCACCGATCGACACAACGCGTCATCGAGGCTGCCGGCTTTGGCGTGCGGCCAACCGGCGATGTCGCGCCCTGTTGTGGTGCACTGCAGTCGCACGCCGGCATGGGTGATGAGGCACGAAAGCAGGCTGCCCGAGTCATCGCTGCGCTCGGCGACAAACCGATATTGGTCAACTCGGCCGGTTGCGGTGCAGCGATGAAAGACTACGGACACTTGCTCGGCACCGATGAGGCGCGGGCATTCGCCGCACGCGTCTACGATGTCAGCGAATTCCTGGCAGACCATGTCGACGCCATGCCGACGGTTGAACCGCTCGACTTGCGCGTGGCCATCCAAGACCCCTGCCATCTGCGACATGTGCAGCGGGTTCACGAGGCTACCCGCACGGTGCTCAGGCCATTCGTGCGCGAACTCGTCGAGCTCGAGGATGACGGCATGTGCTGTGGCGCAGGCGGCGCCTACTCGGTGCTGCAACCCGAGCTTGCCGGCCTGATCCGCGACCGCAAAGTCGCCGAAATCGACCGACACCATCCCGACGCCGTCGCCAGCGCCAACCCCGGCTGCTCAATGCACCTGGCCAAAGCCGGCGTCCCCACCGTCCACCCCATGACCCTCATCGACCAGGCCCTGGGGTAGTCGCCGTTCCTCGGCCCTGGGGGCCTCGTCTCTAACCGAGTTGCTCGCTGGGGCTCGCAACTCGCGTCCGTGCGGGACTTTGTGTGGCCGCTAGTAGTCGCCGTACCTCGGCCCTGGGGGCCTGGTCTCTAACCGAGTTGCTCGCTGGGGCTCGCAACTCGCGTCCGTGCGGGACTTTCGTCGACCGCTGGTGGATCCCGGGCAGCGGGCTCGGAAAAAGAAAAGAACCCCGGCCGTGGAGGGGGATCGTGGCCGGGGGTCTTTAGAAGAGTCGGCGACCAAAGGGGGGAAGGTCACCAGTGCTCTGATATGTGCGGGTCGGAGATATGTTCCTGGCCGCTGGGTACTCAATCGGCCGCCACAATCCAGACTTTAGGATCTGGGAGCAAATTCTTATTCATTCTTTTTGAGCGCTACTGATCGAGGAGATGAGTTGATCGACAGCCTGATCTGCGAGCGTACGCATCTCGTCGTCGGTGCGATCTTGAATTGGGTGTTCCACGAAAAGTCGTGCCGGATCGAATCCCAACGCTTTGGATTGGGCTTCGGCTGCCGTCACGAACGGAGCGCTTGCAACAAACACGCCTGGCAGGCCACGGCGTTCGAGGTCGGTGATGTCATGCACACTGCATGACGTGCAGCTTCCTCAATCAGCTAACGCTTCGATAACGGCGTCGCATTCGATAGCGATCTGATGGCGAAGATCGACCGGTGCCGGCTTCGTGAACGTTGGCTTCTTGTATCGCTTGACGGTTGAGCCAAGCGATACGAGTCGCTGTTCAACCCGATCGAGGAATACGTTGCCCCGGGGTTTCGAAATGTCGAGCAGGCCGACGGTCAGGCCAGCGAGCGACGCGGGTCGCCTCGCCCGCTCGATCGTGGCCGGTGTCGACTCGTTGGTGGGGTCGAGAACAGTAGTCATGGCGTGATCTCCTTGGTGACAGCGACACTACCTGTTGGGCCACTCACCCAACCAGCGAAGACGGAAGAGAAGAGTCCGGCTGGGCCACCGGCATGAGCAATGTGAAGCCCGCCGGGGCGAAATTTGGGTAGCTGCTTGCCTGCGAACTCGGCGGGCAGTCCTTCTTCGATTCCGCCGGTTCCGCGGATGATGTCGTCGGTGTTCACCATCAGCCGGGCTTCGAGTTCGCTTCGGAAGCGGGCGCGATCCCAGCCGGCCTCCACATAGCGAGCCATGTGTTCAGGCGAAAGCACCAACAAGGCGTCGATTCCAGCGACCATACGTTTGCTGTGCGTCGTCATCAGACACTCGGCGAGGGTGTTGGTGAGCGATTCAGGACTACGCGACAACTGATCGACGATCAACCTCGGGCCCTCGACGCACAACGCCGTAATTGCGTTGACGCCGGCGGCGATACCGCGTTCTTCGGCGAGCGAGATCCAGGGCGTGCCCTCTTCGTCCTCGGGGAACGCCAGACCAATTTTGGCGGGGCTGCCCTGCGCCGCACGATCGACGCCACCGGGGCGGCCACCGCCGACATTGCGCACAACCAACTGCACCGCACGGCCGATCGTCAGGTTCGCTCGGTTGCCCTGGCCGAACACATTGATACCGCTGTTCATACCCAGCTGGTTGCGGATCGGCCCGTTGACGACGAACACCGGCCCAACACTCATCGTTGTAGCGAGGAGCCCGTGGATGTTGAATTCGTCGGTGCAGATCGCTTCGATCGCAGCGATCACAACGGGCAGATATTCGGGCTTGCAACCGGCCATGACTGCGTTGACAGCGATCTTTTCGACGGTCACGTCGACCAGGTCTGGTGGAACGTTGGCTACGACATCATCTGGCGCACGGGTCGTGCCTTCGAGCATGCGCAGCACCCGTGCCTCGGTGGGCGGCACGAGCGGCAGGCCGTCGGACCAGCCCCGGTCGTACATTGCCTCGAAGTCGTCTTCGAGCTCTGCGAAATCGACGCGGCGGGTAGCCAATCCGCTGCCGCCCATCCGGGCATTGAGCTCGTCAGACCGACTTGGATCGACACTGAGCGAACCGCATCCAGGACGGAACTCGGGCAGGGTCATGCCGAGCTCGATATTGCCGGTGAACGCCTGCCACTGATCGCGGCTCCAGCCAACGATGCGTTCTTCCTCGATGCCGTCGGCCCCGACGCGGATCAGCGTCGGCACCGTCTCAATATCGTGATGCCATGACATCTCGAGGTTGCGGTCGTCGAGTGCGCTGACCGACGCCGGAAATGCCAGATCGTCTTGGGTATAGACCGTCAGCGGTTCGGCAGCGCCGAGCTGACCGAGCAGTGGGTCGACAAGTTTGCAGGTTTCACAATCGCGCTTCACGAACGCGACGAGCCCTGGCGGAAGTGGTGGAGTCACGCTTGCAGTATGTCAGCATCGGGTCCCTCGAAGCGAGACGGCCCATGCCAGCACAGCCCTGCTCAGCCGCTGTAGCCAAAGGTGTCGACGAATCGTCCGTCGGTATCGACCAGGAAACCAGTGTCGCCACCGTTGTTCCATACCGGGTCGCCATCACACCAGTAGAGCGACGCTTGGTCGTCGTCACCGCACCCCGAGAACACCCGCACCGTGGTGTCGGCCTCGAGCGAGAACCCGTCGGGAAACGAGAACCGGTGGCGGGTCGATTCGTCGCGGATCGACCATCCGGTGAGATCGACCGGCACGGAACCCTCGTTGCGTACATCGATCCACTCGCCATTCGGATTGAGGTTGTCCTGCCCGGGCGCGTCGCTCTCGATGCCGACGATGGTCAGAGACTCGTCACCGACGATTCCGCAGAACGTGGGATCCCACAACCCGACCTTGTTGGTTCTGTCCCGCTGC
>JBDNHG010000074.1:0-3788 GCA_041688925.1 Acidimicrobiales bacterium
GGTCAGTGTTCCTGCAACGGCTTGGAAGAACAGCAGCAGAAGCACCAGCAGCGATACCGCCATGCTGAGCAACACAAACCTGCCAAGCGACCTGCGAATCTCCTTGAACGCGACGTACACGATCAATCAGTCGCCGTTTCCGGTCGCTGCGGGGGCTTCGTCGGTGAGGTGCATAGTCATCGGTGCTGACGAGTTACGAGGCATTAAGCGGTGCCCCAAGGTGCCGTCACCGTAGCGATTGTTCGAGGCTTCGCAATCAGTTTCGAGAGCAAGATACGCCTGTCACACCAGCAAGCGCGTTCGGCGAAGATGCCTATCGCGACATCTGGACCAAGGCGGCAGCGTTGCTGCAACCAATCGTCAACAACCACCCGTTGGTTGACGGCAACAAGCGGTTGGGATGGCTCGCAACAGCCGTTTTCCTCGAATTGAACGATCAGAGCAGGCTCGGTGCAACCAACGACGCCGTCCACGACCTCGTCATCGACGTCGCTGCGGGAAGTGTTCCGATAGCCAAAATCGCAGCCCGCCTAGGCCAACTGTGATTGGCTGCATCACGCCGCGGGCCTGATCAGCGGGCACGGTTCGATGAGGTACCTAAGTCCCATCACGATGGCGAGGGTCCCGAGGACGATTGCGATCCCGCCGAGCCCCGACTCGACCTTGGTGCTGTACTCATCGCGACGAATCAACGTGAGCACGCCAAGGGGTAACGCAATCGCGCCGAACCCAAGCCTGAAGGGATCGATCGAGTCACATTCGACGAGGAGGTTGTTCCTATAGCTGTAGCTGGTGATCGGTAGTCCGGTTACGACACCGAGCACGCCGGCAACGAGGACTGCCTTGGCTTGGCTGGCTATTCCACGGAGGCTCTCATCCAGCTCATCGATGCTGCCAATCTAAACAGCAGGCTGCTTGGTCGCAAGGGCATGAGTTCAACCGGGGGTCGCTGGCCCTGTCGCAGTATCGACACCGAGCTGTCGGATTTCGACAGGAGCATCTTCGGCTTTCGATCCGCTATGGGCTGCAATCGACACGATGTGACCAGACGCTGAGCGGCGGGTCAAGAACTGCCATTGGTTCGGCGCCGGGTCGATGGCACGGTCACAGTCGAACACAATGGTCTGATCGGCATTGTCATGATCGACACCGCTCTGATCGACACCGCTCTGATCAGCACCGCCGGGCCTATCCAGGATAGTGAAGCTGAACTGCCGCAGCGGAAGCGCAAACCCCTTGCCCTTGGCCTTGATGAACGCTTCTTTGAGCGTCCACAGCTGATAGAACCGGTCGGCTTGCAGCTCAGGCGGCAGCGAGAATATCGCTGCCTGTTCGTCATCGGTGAACACCCGGCGAGCCACACTACGCACGTCGGTTGGCCGACGGATGGGCTCGACGTCGACCCCACAGTCGGCCTGGCCATGCACCAGCACCGCCACCATGCCTTCGGTGTGCGAGATATTGAATCGCATCCCGGGCGGCCCGTCGACGATCTCGGGGCGGCCGTTGTCGCCACGATCGAAACGCCACGACTCTGGCGATCGGTCGGCGTATCGCGAGAGCACGGTCCGAGTCGCCACATGGGCGACGAGAAACAGCGCCCGACTCTCGCTCGTCAGATACCGCCACCAACGCTGCGCTTCGTCTTCGTCGAGCACCGAGGAATGCGCTTCGGCCCACCGCACCGACGCCTGATTAACCGGTTGCAGCCACAGGTCAAGTCTCGGCTGGCTCACAATAGCGGCAGAGCCAGTCGTTCCCGCAGCGCTAGCGACCAGCTCCGAGCGAGCGACCTCACGATTCCGGCAGATTGTGGGTTTCGACTCCCGTGAGTTGTGCCACCACGTTGCCGTCGGCATCGCTGAACACGATGTCGCATACAGCCTTGGTCTCGGTCGACTCTCTGTCGCTCAGGGTGGCAACCGTCGGCCCTGCGACAGGACCCGAGAAGAGGCGAATCGATGCGACGCCCGTCGGCAGCGACGGTCGACCGACCATGAATTCGTTCCACAACAACGCAAGCTGTAGACCACCATCGAGCAAGGCCGGATCGGTTACCCACGGCTCCTGGGCCCATCGCTTGGCGACGACCCCGTCGATTGACGCTGCGCAGCCTGTCGCGCTCATGCCCACAATTGAATTGAGAACTTGGAAATCAGCACCGTGGAACAGCACACCGCCATAGGGCGCAGCTGCATCTATCTCGGTGGTCGAGCCATCGGTGGCTTCCGAGTTCACTGGCTCGACCGTTGGCGTCGTTGGCACATCTGAGTTCAGTCGTACCCGGCAGGAGTAGTGAGGGCGTCCAGTCGAGAGGTCTGCCAGCCGAAGTGCAAGTGTCACCTCATTCAGTGCCACCTCATTCTGGGTTGCCTCCTGCGAGGATTCGCTCTCGACCTGTGTTGCCAGCGACAGCGATGTCACTGCACCGTCGAAGAACCCCGGGAGGCTGATGCCTTTCAGCACCTTCAGATCGAGAATTTCACGTATGAACAGGTCGGGTCGAGCGTCTCGGGCCGCACGAGCGAACCACTCGACGGCGTACACGACGGGCACAACTGCGCCGCCGTCTATCGAGTGATCGGCCAGGTGCGGGTGCGACGCCTGACTCACTGTGATCATGGCGTCAGGGATCATGGCGTCAGGGATCGGGGCGTCAGGGATCATGGCGTCGGGGAATGTCGAATTGGATTGTGGTTCGGCGCCAATTGCCCCTCCGAGAAGCGACACCGCAACGGTGCCCAGCCAGTCGCCATGTGCCGTTGCGTCTGATATGTATTCTCCGGCGGCTGCTGCCGTGCGCAACAGTTCAGTCTCGTCGCTGACCACCGCCCGTTCTTCGAGCACCTGCCACATCGCAGCGAACACATCGTTGACACCGTTGGCCGCCTCGAAGTCGGCGACTTTGGTTGCGAACACCTCGTCTGGCTCGTTTGGCCGTTCGTTGGCGTTGGTGCCGCCAAGGGTGTTGATTGCGTTGAGCACGGCTTCGACACGATCCTTGAGCGGTAACGACTCGAGGAGGTCGGCTTCAAGCGGTTCGCCGATCCAGTAGTCCTGCGCCCCATGGCCCCACGGAACCTCGGCCTTTCCATTGATGGGCGAGACGGGCAAGCCGCCGGTGAAACGAACAGGGACGACCGGAATACCAAGCTCTAAAGCCAGGTCAAGAAATACGGAACTGACCTTGTCGGTGATGTCGAGAGACGTCGTTGACCTTGTTCCGTCTGCATGGATGAAGAAGGAGTGACTTCCCTCCTGCATCTTGGTTCGTACCTTGTTGACGATCTCGAACATTGTCTCGGGTTGGGCCTGGTCGAAGTAGGCAATCTGCTCGACGACATCGCAGCCGGGGTACGCCTCGACGGCAGCTATTGCCTGCCCGATCCACCGGCGTTTGTGCTTCATATGTGACACGGTCGTCATCGGCACACCTGTCAGGGCCGGCAGCAGATTCGAGATGATCAGTGACTCGACCTGCACCTGGTGGTTGGCCAGATACACCACCGACCTGCCCGCGAGATCATCGAGTGCTTGCTCACTCGGCACCCTGACACTTTGCAGATAACGGTCAATGAGCCCGTCAGATATGTCGTGGCCGAGCCAAGCAGGCGGCGTATTTCTCGCCTGGCTCCAGTAGCTGGCCATTCGTTCCTTGACGACTGGAAGGGGAACCTCATAGGCCTCGTTCGATGTCGGGCCGGCGGGGTCGCCAGACACCAGGCGCATACCCATGTCGACAACTTCGTAGATGCGCAGTCCGTCGCACCACAGCGAACCGGTGCCGA
>JBDNHG010000075.1:0-3782 GCA_041688925.1 Acidimicrobiales bacterium
CCCGACGACGTGATCACTCTGGCAGCCGAACTCGAAGACGCGCCGCGGCACCTGGGCATCCATTCCGGTGGCATGGTGATCTGTGATCGGCCGATCATCGAGGTGTGTCCGGTCGAGTGGGCCCGCATGGCCGATCGCAGCGTCTTGCAATGGGACAAAGAAGATTGTGCTGCGGTCGGGCTGGTCAAGTTCGACCTGCTGGGTCTTGGCATGCTCAGCGCGCTGCATATGGCTGTCGATCTGATCGCCGACCGCTACGACACAGCTATCGATCTTGCCGAGATTCCGCAAGAAGACTGCGTCTATGACATGTTGTGCAAGGCCGATTCGATCGGCGTGTTTCAAGTCGAGAGCCGCGCCCAGATGGCCACCCTTCCTCGGCTCAAGCCGCGCACGTTCTATGACCTGGTTGTCGAGGTTGCGTTGATCCGGCCCGGGCCGATCCAGGGCGGTTCAGTGCATCCCTATATCAAGCGTCGCAACGGCAGCGAAGAAGTCACCTATCTGCATCCCTTGCTCGAGAATGCACTGGCCAAAACGCTTGGTATTCCGTTGTTCCAAGAGCAGCTGATGCAGATGGCAATCGACGTCGCCGGGTTCACCGCTGCCGAAGCCGACGAGTTGCGTCAAGCCATGGGATCCAAACGCAGCCAGGCACGTATGGAACGGCTACAGGGTCGGTTCTACGCCGGCATGGGTGAACGAGGCATCGTTGGTGAAACCGCCGATCTGATCTGGGAGAAACTGGCGGCCTTTGCCAACTTCGGCTTTCCCGAGAGCCATTCGGTCAGCTTTGCGTATTTGGTCTATTCGAGTTCATGGATCAAATATCACTACCCGGCGGCCTTTTGTGCCTCGTTGCTCAATGCGCAGCCCATGGGTTTCTACAGCCCGCACACCTTGGTGCAAGACGCCCGTCGTCATGGGGTCAAGGTGTATCGACCCTGTATCAATGCCAGCGCCGCCGACGCCACGCTCGAAGGGTCGGTTGCCGATTCGGTCATGCGTATGGGTATCTCATCTGTTCGCCATGTTGGTGATGACCTTGCTCAGGCGGTCGTTGCCGAACGAGAAGCAAACGGCGCGTTCACCAGTATCGAGGCTGTGCGGCATCGCACCGGCGCCGATCGCCGGGTGCTCGAAGCGCTGGCAACCGCCGGAGCATTCGATCGTCTCGACCCGCACGAACCGGCCGATACCGCTGATCGCTGTCAGGCATTGTGGACCGCTGGCGCGGTAGCGGCTACGGGGCCGGGCCAGTTGCCCGGCATCGTCACCGGAACCGAAGCCCCGCAGCTACCGGGCATGTCTGATCGCGAACTCGCTCAAGCCGATATGTGGGCGACCGGCATTGCTGCCGAAGGCCACCCCACTCGATTCATCCGTGATCGGCTGCGTGACGAAGGCGTCGTGACGGCGATCGAGCTGTTGACCCATCCTCACGCCAAGGTCATCATCGCCGGGGTGGTGACTCACCGGCAGCGTCCGGCGACGGCAAGTGGCACGACCTTCCTCAACATCGAAGACGAGACCGGCCTGATAAATGTGATCGTCTCCAAAGGCTGCTGGGTCCGTCATCGCATGGTGGCCGGTACCGCTCCTGCGCTCTATGTGCGCGGTCGGCTCGAACGCAGCGAGGGGGTGGTGAACGTCATAGCTGAACGGCTCGACCCCTTGTCGTTGCAGGTGCAGACGACAAGCCGAGATTTCAGATGATGCCGACGGGGTTCTCTGAACTGAACCTCGTGTCAGCGCGAGCACGGGTGTCGAGCCTGACATTTTCGGTGAAACTCGGGTCTTCGAAGTCGATCGGGCTGAAGTCGACCAGCGCTGCAGCAGTCGGTTCATGCAAGTAGAACCCTTGGGCCATGTCGCAATTGAGCGCGTGTAGCACCTCGACCTGCAACCGGGTCTCGACGCCTTCGGCCACGGTGGTCATTCCAAGCGTGTGCGCCAGATCGATGATTGCCTTGATGATGACTCGATCATCTCGGTTGTAGATCGACTGCACGAACGACTGGTCGATCTTCAACGTGTCGACAGGCAGCCGTCGCAGATAACTCAGCGACGAGTATCCCGTGCCGAAATCGTCTATTGCCAGTCGCAGCCCGAGGTCCTTCATATGGCCGAGGATGGTCATTGATGCGGCCACATCACCCATGACGACCGATTCGCTGATCTCAAGACACAACAATCGAGGGTCGAGCCCGAATTCAGTGAGCATTCGATCGATGGTCGGAATCAGATCAGGGTCGAGGAGCTGTCGATTCGACAGGTTGACCGTCGTCAACAATTCGGGGCGGTCGCCGGCATTCCATGTACGAGATTGTGAGATGGCGGCCTGAAGGATGCTGCGCCCGAGTTCGCTGATCAGACCGCTCTCTTCGGCGATTGGGATGAACGTTGTTGGACTCACGTCTCCAAGAACGTCATCGGTCCATCGAGCCAGCGTTTCGATGCCAACAATCTGACCCGAGTGCAGACTGACTATTGGTTGATAGGCGAGGTGCATCTGATCGTTTCGAAGCGCCGAGTGCAGCTGACGTTCGGTCTCGTAGATCTCGATGGCTTGTTCTTGAATGAATTGGTCAAAGGTCGCAAGCTGCGATCGTCTCGATCGTTGAGCGCTCGCAACAGCCGAACGTGCCTGGCGTCGCATCGCTCGAGGATTCGTCAGCGCACACGCTGACCCCGTAGCGGACGCGATGCCGACGCTGACCGTGATCGGCAGTTGCCCGGCAGAGGTCATGACGGGTTCGTTGAACTGGTTGGCGATGCGGGATGCGATTTCAGCTACGTCCGGAGACCCTGGCAACGGTGCCCACAAGATGACAAACCCGTCGTCATGGGACGCGGTTGGGTCCTCGGGCCGAACGACGTTGCTGATGCGATCCGAGACGATCGACAACATCGGTTGGGCGGTAGAAGCGCCATGGCTGGCGAGGACGACATCGAAGTAGTCGACGCTGATGAGCAGCATGCTGACCGTTCCTGCCGCGTTGGCAGCGCTTAGCGCCTGATCGACGGCGTCGTCGAACGTCACGGGACCTGGCTCGCCGCTTGGTTCTTGGACCGCGCACGAGGACGAATCCCCAGTGACAGCGCCGCGGCATTGCGCCGTTTCAGCGCACGACTGACACACGTGTATTGCTAGCCCCAACCCGTGCTCCATGGGTACGTCGTCGGCCGGTAGCGGTGCAGGTAAAGGGCTACCGGTGATTTTGCTTACCCAAGACCGACTCGACATAGGTCATTCGGCCTGAGCCGGGGCCAGCAGCACGGTCAGGCGGATCGGTAGAGCGTGAAGCACCAAACCGCATGGTCCCAGGAACCCTGCGTCAAGTGTCGCCTATCTGCTGGGTTCCCAGCTACCGTCAGCCCGCGACGTGGCTGAATCGAGAGCATCTTCGGAGGCGAGCCGCCAGGGCTTGACTTCTCGATTGATCTTGCTGCGCCGCGCGGTCATGCGGTCCTTTGGGTCGCCATCATTTGGCGACCTCGGCGAACGTCTGGCTGCGCTGCTGATGCTGGTCGTGGTTGCGCTGCTGGCGGGGCTGACGCTGGGCCACAACACCGAACGCCTCAAGGAACTACCTGGGCTGCTGCTGATGGTGCCCGCAGCTATTGCGCTGCGAGGAAACATATTTGGGGCATTGGGTTCGCGTCTGGGTACCGCAATACATGCGGGCACCTTTCGTCTGTCGTTGCGGCCGTCGTCGGTTGTGGGCGAGAACGTGCTTGCCTCATTGATCCTGACGCTTGCCACGTCGGTGGCGCTCGCG
>JBDNHG010000076.1:0-3570 GCA_041688925.1 Acidimicrobiales bacterium
ACCCGGGCGACATCGGAAGCCACACGATCTGTGCGGTCGTGACACACGAGTTTCTCGAACACCAAGCCGGCATCGGCAACAACCTGGGCACGCCTTCGCCCCAATTCGGGTTCCCGGGGTTACGTCCGGGCGACCGATGGTGTGTCACTGCCGCAAACTGGCTGCGAGCGCACATGGATGGCGTTGCGTCGCCGGTGGTGCTCGCCAGCACACACGAACTCGCCACCGAGATCGTTCCCCTCGACATCTTGAGGAGCTACGCCGTCGATGTACCCGCCGATGCCACCATGCTCACCAATCCACCAGCCGCAGACGAGGATGACACCGATAGCGACGACGAGGTCTAACTCGTCATCGCCGCTTGCTCAGCCGGGTCCCCAGCGAACGCGCTCGGCCAACTCGGCCGCGGCCTCGAGCGCCGAGTTGGCTCCTGAGGCGGTGACGATTCGGTCATCGGCACTGTGCACGGCACGATCGGTTCGTACGTCGGCGCCGAGTGCCGAGAGTGCGTCTCGCGCTAACCAATGGCCGGTTGCGGCGTGGCCGGCCAGCAGACCCGCCGACGCCAGAATCAGGCTGCCTGTCGAAATTGCCAGCACCCCGTGCGTGAGCTTGGTCGCATCCACAAGCCAGGTCATGACGGTGACATCGTCGACGACCCGCTCCCAACCGAGCCCGCCGGGTATGACCAGAACATCGTTCGTCAACGCCCGTGGATGATCGGTACCGATATCGACATGCACCGTGCGCACGGGCTCGACGCCCACGACGGTTGCCGGGCCGCCCGCTGCGCCGATGTGCACGACGTCCGCGTCGAGTCCGTTCGCGAGGTAGCGCACCGGCTCATCGATCTCAGCCGTCGTCAGACCTTGGTACACGAGTACGCCCACGCGCAAAACCGCATCGCTGCGTCGCATCGCGTGTAGGTCAGGCAGCGCGAACGGCGAAGTATTTGCCGTGCGCCCGCGGCGCCGCAGCCGCGACCGAGCCGCAACCAGTTGCCCACGCAGCGTCATCTCATAACAGTAGGCGCCGCGAGGAATCCCTGCGTCGCAGCGCAGGGTTCAGGCGCCGTGCTCGATTCAGCCCAGCACCGAATTGGTAGTCGATGACTTCTCACGCAGACGCGAGAACGCTGCCAGATCGATCTCGCGGCCGGTGCTGGCACCCGTCACCCGAACCGGGTCGCGGTCATGGTCGTGGCCCGCGTCACCTGCGTCGATCAGCGCCAACATGAACGTGCCGACCATGGGCGCGTTCTTGAACTGGTTGCCGCTGGTTCCGCACGCCATGAAGTAGCCGTCGATACTCGTCTTGTCATAGAGCGGCACCCAGTCGTCGCTCGCGTCATAGAGATCGGCCAGACCGACTGGTGCCAGAGGAATGCGCAGTTCGGGCAAACGGCGAGCGGTGCGCAGCACCTGAGCCTCGAACACTTCGGGGGTCGGCGTTGGCACGAAGTCGTTGTGGTCTGCGACCCATTGCAACTCGTCGCACTCGGGTTCAGCGCTGCCGATGAGCACCGTGCCACCCAACCCGGGGCGAAAGTAGACCCCGACGCCGGGGTCGCTCACCAGACAACCCGAATCTGGCGTAAAGTCGGGCGGGGCCTCGAGGACATGCACTTCTTGTCGCAACGGCCGACTCTTGATCCGCATTTCGCTGCTGACACCGACCAAATCGTTCAGCGCCGAGGCCGCAGGTCCGGCCGCGTTGATCACAATGCCAGCATCGATCGTGCTGCCATCGCCGAGCGTCACCCCGACGACCCGGTTGTCGTCGATCCGAACTGCACGCACCTCCGTGTTCAGGCGAACCTGCGCGCCATGTTCCCTGGCGGCGAACATGAAGTTCTGTGCAGCCCGCATGGGATCGTCGATGAATCCGCCTTCGTCGGTGTAGTAACCGCCGATGTCTTGCAAAGGCTCGTCAGCAAAATGCGGATCGGCGACACGCCGTGGCGGCCAAAAGTCACCTGTCGACAGCGCCGGCAGCTTGGCGTGAATCTGAGATCCTGTGAGGTCTTCGTAGGGAATACCGATGTCGCGAAAGATCTGACCCACTTCGATTCGGTTGTCGCCGGGCGTGTCGAGGGCCAAGCAACCTGTCTCGATGTAGTTGGCCATTCCGTCGGGATCTGACATGCCGAGATGATCGCCGAAGTGTTTCCAACGATCCGCTGCCTCCCACGCGGTCAGCACCGAGTCGAAGGTCGAATAGTTGAACCGGATGATCGCCGACGAGGAACTCGTGGATCCGCCGCCGACCGCTGGGCCGGCGTCGACGCAGGTCACCTGACGGCCGTTGCGGGCCAACTCGAGGCTTATCGACGCGCCCATCACCCCGGCACCGATGACAACAACATGGCGGCTGGAAGGCATGAACCGAATCTAGCCCGCTGGTCTACGGCGCTGGCCGATCGGTTCGTCGGTGGGTTCACGATGACCCAGTAATGACCCCTGGTGAACAGGCCGCACGCAGTAAGTTGCTTTTTGAGACCAAGTTGGTTTAAAGTTGCAACTCGCCATGACTGCCCAAGATTTGACCGCCCTCGACGACGCCGCGGAACCTGAATCCGCGTCGTGTTCGATCGAGGCGACGCTCGATCTCGTAGGCGATCGTTGGACGTTGTTGATTCTGCGAGACATCTTCCGTGGCGTCTATCGCTTCAGCCAACTGCGAGACGATCTCGGCATCGCCCGCAACCTGCTCACCGATCGTCTGTCACGACTCGTCGACCATGACATCGTGCACAAAGTGCAATATCAAGACCGACCGCCCCGCTTCGAGTACCGCCTGACGACAAAAGGCATCGACTTGTCTCCCGCGCTCGTGGCGTTGATGGGCTGGGGCGACCGATGGGCCTCAGACGGCGAACCGCCAACGCTTCTCGTGCACGACGCGTGCACCACCCCGCTCGAACAAGTTCTTCTTTGTCCCACGTGTGATGAAACCGTGCGACCAAACCACATCCGATCTCGTCCCGGCCCCGGCCGACAGGAGTGCCCTTGACTATCACCGAATCGGACTCGTTACTCGAGTTGCCGTTTACTGAGCTACTCGAACGGGCCCGCACCATTCGCGACGCAACCTATGGCACCCGCATCACGTACTCGCCGAAGGTATTCATTCCGCTCACGATGTTGTGCCAGGACAAGTGCGGCTATTGCACCTTTGCGCAGCCGCCTGCTCGACTCGAGTCGCCGTTCCTGAGTCCACGCGAAGTACTCAAGATCGCCCGCCAAGGGGCCAAGGTCGGCACCCATGAGGCGCTGTTCACCCTTGGTGAACGCCCCGAGCTGCGGTATCCAATCGCACAAGAATGGCTCCGCGACAACGGCTATGAGACCACGATCGACTATCTCGTGGCGATGTGCCAGATGGTTCGCGATGAGACCGGGCTGCTGCCCCACGCAAACGCTGGTGCGCTGTACCGAGACGAGCTGGCTCGACTCCGCGAGGTTTCACCCAGCCAGGGCATGATGATCGAGTCGCTCAATCCCGATCTCAAGGCGCACCGCGGCGCCCCCGACAAAGAGCCACAACGACGCCTCGACACCCTCGAGTTGG
>JBDNHG010000077.1:0-2592 GCA_041688925.1 Acidimicrobiales bacterium
ATCGCGTTCCTATGGGTCAAAGCATCCGCCGACGCACTCATCCTCTACGTGTCTGGCGCAGCCATCGCCATCATCGTCGGCGCAGAACGGCTCTTCATGCGCTCCCACACCGACGCCGACGGCCACATGGATATGTGAATGGCCACTGCTGCCGACATCATGCCACTGCCCATCCCGCTCCAGAGCCCAAGCGTACTGCGAGCGGTGTTACGCATCTGTTGCCGACGACCAGATCGCCGGTCGGTTGGCTCCGTGGGATATCACGGGCGTCTCGACCGAACGATCTGCACCACGAACAACACGAACACTGCTGCGCCGACGCTGAGGAACAACTGCAACGTGTCGAGTCGGTTCGACCCGGCGGGCCCGGCGGTCTCAGCCGCAAGCACGTAGATCCCAGAAGCGACCAGAAACAAGCCCACCGCGACAACAGCTGCCAAACGACCGAGCGCTCGAACCACCTGGTCGAGAACTCTTTCGAGCCCTGCCTGCCTGGGCGTGAACTCGATGTCACCCGTTTCGATTCGCTGCAGCAGACGCTCGGCCCGCTGCGGAAATCCGTCAGCCAAACGCGCCATGTCCATGGCGTTCCTCCCCACGCGTCGGCTCACTGCGATCGGCGAAATCTCGCCTCTGACGAGTTCGGCGATCTCGGGTTCGATGGCCTCAAAGAACAAGAACTCAGGGTCGATGAGCACTGCTGCACTTTCGAGCATCGCGAGCACTTTGAACAGCAGAGCGAGATTTGCTGGAAGCTGGAGCTGATGACGATGTGCGATCCGCATCAGCTCGCCAACCATGTCGCCTCGTAGTGTGACAATATTTGGGGTTGCCGCCTGCCGCTATGTCCCGAAGCGACTTGTTGCCGGCGCGGTGAAAGAGGTGGTCTAGGTCGCGAACCACTCCCGGCCGTTGCGCCTCAGGCTCAGTGACACCCATTTGCCACCAGGAGTCAACGATTGCCTCGCTGTCCTTGGCCCCTATCGAATGAACGAAATCGAGGAAATACCCGCGTTGACGTTCGCTCAGTGTTCCCACCATGCCGAAATCGAGAAGTCCGAGCCGACCGTCGATCGTGACGACGAAGTTCCCCGGATGCGGGTCTGCGTGAAAGAAGCCATGTTGAAAGATCTCGACGAAGGCTGCATGAAGAGCCGCAGAGGCAAGGCGATTCCGGTCTTGCGAGGTCAGGCGAGTTCCGAGCATTTGGTCGCCAAATTCCGTTCCCTCGACTTCCTCCATGACCAGCACGAGCTTCGTACTGTGTTCCCACTTGATCTCGGGGATCATGATCGCCGCGTCGTTGGCGTGTATGTCTCTCAGCCGGTCGGCGTTCTCGCCTTCGTTCGTGTAGTCGAGCTCGTTCAAAAGCGTGAAGGCGAACTCGTCGAAGAAACCCTCGACATCGATCTTGATGGCCGATCGTTGGCGGGCCGAGTGCCGCACCAGCCAGGAACGCAGAATCGTCAAATCCAGGGCCACCATGTCGCCGACGCCCGGTTTCTGTATCTTCACGACAACTTCTTCGCCAGATCGCAGAGTCGCTCGGTGGACCTGGCCAATCGAGCCTGAACCCATCGGCGTCGGATCGATCTCGACGAACACCTCACGGTGGGGACAGCCCAGCTCACGGTCGAGAACCAATGCAACATTATCGAAGGGAAGGGGCGGCACCGCGCTCTGCAACATTGCAAGCTCAGCCGCGTAGTCAACCCCGATCAGATCACCGCGGGTGCTCAAGATTTGGGCCAGCTTGATAAACGTCGGCCCGAGATCTTCGAACGCCATCCGTAGGTGCTCGGGACCCGAATATGGTTCCCCACGACGCCTGTGACCAAGTAGACCCCACTGGAACGGGAGCAGCCAGCGCAGCCCCGCTCGCGCCAACGTGACACCGAGACCGTGCCTCGTTAAGGCTGAAACGATCTGCCGTTTGCGCCGCCAGCGCTGCCGACGCGTCCATATCTGTTCTCGGCGGCCGCCATGTTTGGTCAACGGTCGACCTGCTTGTCGGAGCCCACCGAGGAGAACTCTCGCAAGTTTGGTGATTCCCAGCGAGGACGGAGCGCGAGTCCTGACACCCCGGTTGTTGTTTTGGTCGCCAGCACTTGTGTCAGGTTGAGCTCGTTTGTCTCGAACCCAATCGCCGACGCAGCCATGTACAGCCGCCACACCCGGGCGCGACCCAGAGAGGTCAATGCGACTGCTTCGTCCCAGTTCTCTTCAAGGTTTCGCACCCAGTGGCGAAGGGTCAACCCATAGTGCTCTCGTAGAGATTCGACATGGCGAACTTCCAACCCGGATGCATTGATTGCAGACACCACCTGTCCCGCTTCGAGCAACTCACCGTCGGGAAACACGTAGCGGCCCATGAACCCGTCAGGGTCGATCCGGCCACGCCGAACCGCGGTCGATCGATTGATGGCGTGATTCAACAATCGACCACCCGGCCTTAGCAGCCCGAAAACCTGGTCGAAATACAGGCTGAGACGCTTGTGGCCGACATGTTCGAACATCCCGATCGAGGAGATCGCGTCGAACGGACCATCGACGACGTCACGGTAGTCCTGCAGCCGGATCTCGATCTGACCG
>JBDNHG010000078.1:0-3660 GCA_041688925.1 Acidimicrobiales bacterium
GCCGCAGCACTGCGCCGTAGACGCCCATCGTTGCGCCCAACTGGTCGCGGTCGAAGAGTTCTTCGCCTTTCATGCCTTGCAGTGGGCTGAATGCCCCAATACCAAACCCGGCGATGATTGCGAACGCCACGGCTACCGGCACCGAGCCAGCAAACGCGAGCAGCGCCCCACCAATCGTCATGGCCGCAAAGGCAAACATGAGCGCACGGTCTCTGCCGAAGCGGTTGACGATGGGGGTGAGCGGTAGTCGGCCGCCCAGCTGGCAGAAGCCTCGCAGGCCCGCCATCGAGGCCGCGGTTGCACTGCCGAGGCCGGCAGCGGTCATTACCGGAACCTGGAAGACGAGCATGGTCGACATGGCGAGGCCGCCGAACCCAACAGCTGCGGTGAAGAGCCGAGGTGCTGGTTCGGCGACGGTCGACTTGACGATGGTGAGGATCGACGGACGACGCATGGCTTTGACAGGCGCTGTTGCTGGCAACACGACAGCTGCGACCAGAAACGCCGTGCCCGCAGCGCAGGCGAGGACGCGCGTGGCCCCGCGCCAGCCAAGCAATGACTCGAGCCAGTCGGCGCCGGGTAAGAAAATGGCTGACGCCAGCGCGCCCCAGATGGTGAGCACGGCGATCGCTCGGGCTGGTTCGTCAGGATTCAAGCGGTCCGCCGTCGTCATGGTCACGTGGTAAAACCCCAGCGAACCGAATGCGGCCAGCCCGATCGCCGCTCCGGCGAAGAACACGGCGACATGTGATGCGGTCGATGCCGTCAGAAGCCCGGCGGTTCCGATCAAACCGCCCAGTACGAACACCGGTCGATGCCCTACTCGGTCGAGCATCCGGCCGCCGAACAATGCCGAGAGGCCAATGAGGATCGTGCCGGTTGAGAACGATGATGCCAGTGTTGCTTCGCTCCAGCCCGTGTCGAGGTGTATGGGACCGAGCAAGACGCCGAACGAGTAGTACCACGAGCCATAGGCGCAGATCGTGAGTACGCCGAGGACCCCGATCGAGAAATGATCGACCTTGCCGCGAGACACAACGCAAACAGTACTCGTTCGACCCAGAGCGAACTGGGGGATTGTCCCCCTAGCTGACCTCGACGACAGCTGCGACACTCGGGCCATGCAACACATGGCACATGCCACCGGAGTCGAGGTCGCTCCGATCGACCGCAGCATTCCTTGGCGCAGTTCACTGTTGATATCCCTGATGGCCTTGGTCGTTGGACTTGCGGCTGGTGCCGTGATCGGCGGTGGCCTGTACTTCTCGATTGTCCCTGATTGCAGCGTCAGCCGAGAATGGCTGTGTGGCCTCGGTGAGGTGCTCGTGGCTATGGCCGTGGGCGCGGTCGTGGCCCTGGTGGGTTTTGTGTGGACCACTGTTCGACAGGTCAGGCGACGGGTGCCACCAGCGCAACAAACGGCTGCGCTGGTCGCGATCCTGGTGGGCCCCGTTGGGTTGTCGGTCATCATCTTGATGCTGGTGGGGCTTGGCTTCTAGCGGTCAGTTCCCATTAGACCCCGCCGATCTCATAGGGTCAGCGCATGGACTTCAACATTCCGGCCGACATACAGGAATTGCTCGACGAGATCGATCAGTTCATCGAAGACGAGATCAAGCCGCTCGAGCGTGAGAACGACAATATTCGTTTCTTTGACCATCGACGCGAGGACAGCCGCACCGATTGGCATCGCGACGGTTGGCCGAACGAAGAATGGGAGGAGCTGCTGAAAGAGATGCGGCGGCGGGCCGACGCTGCTGGTTTCTTGCGCTTTCACTTGCCCGAGCGCCACGGCGGCAAGGGCGGCTCGAACCTGGCCATGGCGATCATCCGTGAACACCTGGCCGCCAAGGGGCTCGGTCTGCACAACGATCTGCAGAACGAGTCGTCGGTCGTTGGCAACTTCCCGACCGTGCTCATGATGGAGAAGTACGGCTCTCCCGAGCAGCAGGAGCATTGGATTCCCAAAATGCTTGCCGGCGAAGCACGAATCGGCTTCGGGCTCACCGAGCCGATGTTCGGCACCGACGCCACCCGCATGGAGACAAACGCCTACAAAGATGGCGACGAGTGGATCATCAACGGCGCCAAGCGTTGGAACACCGGCATGCACGCGGCGACGCATGATTACATCTTCTGTCGCACCTCGGGAAGCCCTGGCGAAGCCGCAGGCATCACCAACTTCATCGTGCCGGTCGAAACCGAGGGCTTCAACGTCGAGTTCATGTGGTGGACCTACAACATGCCGACCGATCATGCCGAGGTCACACTGACCGATGTTCGGGTCAAAGAATCAGACATGCTCGGCCCCGAAGGACAGGGTCTGGCAACCGCCCAACTGTTCGTACACGAGAACCGTATTCGTCAGGCAGCGTCGAGCCTGGGTGCGGCGCAATACTGCATCAACGAGTCGGTCAAGTACGCACGTGAACGCATGGTCCACGAACGTGCGCTATCGGTGAACCAGGGCATTCAGTTTCCGCTGGTCGAGCTGCACACCGAGGCGGCGATGTTGCGCGAACTCATCCACAAGACAGCGTGGGAGATGGACCAGGTCGAACACGGCACCGAGATCTCTGACAAGGTCGCCATGTGCAACTACCGGGCAAACCGCCTGGTGGGCGAAGCGGCCGACAAGGCGATTCAGGTGCACGGCGGCATCGGCTACAGCCGCCACATGCCGTTTGAGCACATCTTCCGCCATCACCGCCGCTATCGCATCACCGAGGGCTCCGAAGAGATGCAGATGCGTCGTGTCGGACAATTCCTGTTCGGCTACGGCGGCAGCAGCAAGATGTTCGAGACCCCGTCATTCGCCAGCCGCTTCAACAAGGTGCAACGCGGCGCCCCCGCAAGCTGGCTCGACTGATCACCCTCCGACGCAAATTAGGAGTAAAACCCGCGATAGTCGCGGGTGCCGCTCCTAATTTGCGTCGGTGAGGAGGGCGACGAACTCTTCACCGGTGAGGACCTGGTAGCGGTCGGGGTCGGTGGCGACCAGGGCTTCGACCTTGTCGACCTTGGCTTGGCCAGCGCTTTCGCCGATCACATAACGGGTGACTTTGGCGCTGACCGACGAGGCAGGATCTCCGCCCAGGGTGCGCACGGCTTCTTTGGCCTCGTCGCGTTTCATGCCGCCCGGCAACGTGCCGGTCACTAGCACCTTGTGGCCAGCGAACGGGGCGCCTTCGGCGATCTCGATTTCGGGCATGGGCAGGGGCTCGAGGCCGAGTTGGCCCAGCCGATCGAGCACGGGCGCGAGCGCTGTCAGGTCGGTGACGATTGCTTCGGCTCGGCCGTCGCCGATGCCGTCGACCTGTAACAAGGTGTCGAAGTCAGCCGCCCGAAGAGCGTCGAGCGAGCCGAAGTGTTCGGCCAGCCGACGAGCGAACGTGCGGTTGACGAACCGGACACCCAACGACCCCAGCACGTGGTCGAGGCGGGTCGTCTTGAGAGACGCAGCGATGATGTCGACGATTTTGGTCGACGAGTCGGTAATGCCGTCGAGCGTGGCCCAGCCCGCAGCGTCGAGCGCAAACACGTCGGCCAGGTCATTGACCAACCCCGCATCGACCGCCTTTTGCAATGCAATCTTGCCGACGCCGTCCCAGTCGAAGCCGTTACGGCTTGCGGCGGACGCGAGCCGAGAGCCGAGCGAAC
>JBDNHG010000079.1:0-4747 GCA_041688925.1 Acidimicrobiales bacterium
GAGGCATACACCCCTACCCGTTCGAGCATGAACAACAATGCTTCGCTCTCGATGCCCGGGAAGCAGACATGGGCGCTGCCTGCGACCTTCTCGACCGCACTCGCCGGCGTTACGCCTTGGGGCAGCGGATCTCGTGCCGACTCGATCGTGTCAGGAAGCGCCTGCTTGATGCCCCCGATCAGCCGGTCGCGCAGCGCTGCGACCCGTTCGACGACCTCGGCCCGCTCGTCGGCCATGAGTTGGGCAGCCGATCCAAATGCGGCGATGCCGGCGACGTTGTGGGTGCCGCTGCGCAGTTCGAACTCTTGCCCACCGCCCAGAATCTGGGCATTGATCTTGGCGTTGGATCGAACGACCAGCACGCCAACCCCTTTTGGGCCGCCGAACTTGTGGCCGCTCAGGCTTATCAGGTCGGCCGGAGCTGCCAGCTCTGCGACATCGAGCCAGGGGAATGCCTGCACGGCGTCGGTATGCAGCAATGTTTGTGGTGCGTGTTCGTCGAGCAGGGCGCGAATTTTCTCGAGCCGCTGCACCACACCCGTCTCGTTGTTCGCCAGCATGACCGAGACGACGGCAAGGTCTTCGTTAGCGATAGATCGCAGCTGGTCAAGATCGAGTTGACCGTGGGCGTCGACCTCGAGGACTGTTCCGCCCAAGTGCTCGACCGGATGAAGCACCGCATGGTGTTCGACAGCTGAGCAGGCGACATGGCCACCATGAGCGGACTGTGCGCCGAATATCGCCAGATTGTCGGCTTCGGTACCGCTGCCGCAGAAGATCACCTCGGACGGCTGCGCGCCAACCGCATCGGCGACCTGGTCGCGGGCATCGTCGACGATGCGGCGCCCAATGCGTGCTCGATGATGGGCCCCGGTCGGATTTCCGTAGCCGTCCTTGGCGGCCTGCACCATCGCCTCGAGCGCGGCGGGGCGCATCGGCGTGCTCGCCGCCCAATCGAGGTAGGTCTCGTCGCCTTCGGTACGTGGTGCCATAGCGACCACAAGGCTACCGGTGCTACAGCAGACGGGCATGCCCTGCTCCTGACGTTACGCGCGTCACCTGTAGCACCAACCCAGACGAGGCGTCATGACTCTGAGCACGCACCACCCTGGCGCTGCGCCCAAAGGATCATTCATGTTCAAGCCAACTCGAGCCATCCCCATTCGCGCCGTCGTCATCTTGTCGCTTTTCGGGCCGGCGCCCATACCAACCGCAGATGCCCAAGCAGCGCCGATCGAGACAGCGAACCCCGGAGCAGGATTGACTCAGAATGAGTTGGCGAAACTCGTGAAAGAGTGCCTCAAGCTGCAAAGCGGCCTGACGTTTCAGATGGACGTCATCGGCCAGCCCGAAGACGCCGTGTTCGGCACCGCGAACCCGGTCCGCAACCTCTTCATCATTGCGTTCCTCAACGATCCAGCCCTTGCCAAGTTCCAGAAACTCGGGTGCGGGCCGCTGCTCGCATCGGTCGGCTACAGCTAAGGGGCCTAGCGAGTAGGTCGACAAAGTCCTCTGGTAGGCCCACGAGTTGCGCGGCTTTCGAGCTTCGCGCTCTGCCTACTCGCGCAATCTCTAAACCGGCGCCCGACTCGTCCGAGGATGCTCGGACGAGTCCCTGTTCGGGCCGGCGATCGCGCGCCTCGCTGCCCGCCCCGGTAACTTCGCACTAGTGCTTGAACGATTTGGTTACAAGAACCTCGTAGCCGCCGTGTACGTCTCGGCACTGTTCATGCAGATCATGGACGGCACCATCATCAACGTGGCGCTGCCCACCTTGGCCGAAGAATTTGAGGTCGATGCCACCGCAATGGACTGGACGGTGCTGTCGTTCACAATTGCTTTGGCGGTGATGACGGCGTCAGCAGGCTGGTTCGGCCAACGACTCGGCCTTCGTCGTGCATTCTTGGCTGCTTTGGGTGGCTTCGTGTTCACGTCGCTGCTCTGCGGGCTTGCCCAGTCGCTCGATCAACTCGTTGTTGGACGAGCGTTCCAAGGCGCGGCCGCTGGACTAATCACGCCTATTGGTTCGGCACTGCTGTTCAACGCCTTCCCGATCGAGGAGCGTTCTATTGCTTCTCGCAAGGTGATCACCGTGGCGGTCATCGCACCCGCGCTCGGTCCGATCGTGGGCGGCGCAATTCTCGAGTTTGCATCGTGGCGATGGATCTTCTTCGTCAACCTGCCCGTCGGCGCAGTGGCGCTGGTGCTGGCCTGGATGTGGCTGCGTCAAGAAGAGCGAGAAGCCTCGACAACGTTCGACATCACCGGTTTCGTGCTCTTGGCATGCGGGTTGGGCCTGGCGCTCTACGGCCTGTCGCGTGGCGGCGAACGAGGCTGGACGTCCGTGCCCATCCTTGTCAGCCTGGTTTCGGGCGTTGGCCTTCTGGTCGGGCTTGTTCTCGTCGAACTGCGTAGACGCCACCCGTTGTTGCATCTGCGCCTGCTCACCGAACGCAACTTCCGCAGCTACAACATCGTCTCGCTGCCCGTCTATGCCGGGTTCATCAGCTTGCTCTACCTGTTGCCACTGTTCTTGCAGAACGAGGCGGGCCACTCGCCTCTCGACGTTGGTCTGGCCCTGTTCACCCAACCGCTCGGCATCCTGATCATGAGTCAGATGGTGGGCCGCTTCCTCTACAAGCGGGTGGGGCCGCGACGGCTCATGCTGGCAGGTGCCACCCTGGCGTTTGCCGTCGGCGTGGCGACGGCTCGCATCGACACCGATGTCAACCTGTGGGCCGTACGAGCGCTGATGCTGGTGCGCGGGTTGGCTATGGGCTTGTTCTTCGTGCCAATCCAGTCAGCCGTGTATGCCCAGACCAAGCGGGCCTCGATGGGACAGGCGACCGCCATATACGGCACCACCCGCCAGATAGCCCCCGCGCTCGGCGTCGCCATTGCCTCGACCGTTTTGGCCAACGGCATCGCCGGAGCCACGATCGCATCCGAGCGCGTCAGCGGCTATCAGAGCGCCATGTTGGCCAGCGCACTACTCTTCGCTGTCGCCGCCGTGTTCGCACTGGGGATCCGCGACGAAGACGCCGCCGCGACTATGGCGCCCTAACCCTATGGTCAGCGATCCTCAGCTCTATGCCCGCTCGTTCGCCGACGTCTACGACAGCTGGTATGGCAATCTCGACGATTCGTCGTTGCTGGTCAACAGCTTTCACGACCGCTGCACTCCGGGTGCCCGCATCGTCGAGTTGGGAAGCGGCACGGGCCGGCTTGCGAGCCCGCTGCACCACGCAGGCTTTCAGGTGATAGCCCTCGATGCCTCCCACGAGATGTTGCTGACCGCCACGAACGGGCCGACATCGGTGACTGGCGACATGGCCGCACTCCCGATTGCGTCGGGTGCTGTCGACGCAGTGCTCGTTGCCTACAACACGCTCTTCAACCTTCCAAGCGCGTGGCAACAGCGACGCTGCATGCGCGATGTAGCGCGGGTTCTACGACCCGGCGGCCTGTTCGCCATCGAGGCGTTCGTCGCTGCGATCGATGCCGACTCGCCGTTCGGCGTCAGCACACGAACTCACCCATCCGAACCCGGTTTGCGTCTTGCCATCGTCACCGGGCCCGACCCCGCAGATGCCGATGTCATCGTCGGCAGTCACATCGAACTCGGCACGACCACGACCTGTCGCCCCTGGCGTCTGGCCTACCAGTCACCCGCCGAACTCGATCGGTGTGCCCAAGAGGCGAACCTCGAGCTGTGCGGGCGTTACGGCGACTGGGCCGGGTCCGAGTTCGACGCGGACGGACTGCGGCACGTCAGTTGGTACGAACGGATCTGATCCGACATACGATTGCACCCGTGTCACGGAACTCAGCGAACAGCAGGCGTTCGTATCGCGAACGGCTGCCCGGCGTGCGCCGCAAGTCTGTGTCACAGTCTGGCTCACAGCCCTCCCCTCGTGCGAAGCAGCCCAAGAAGCGCGGCGCTGCAATCGCCGTCGAGGTCGTCATCTCGGCGCCACTCGCCTTCGTCTGGGCCGATGTCGAAGACATTTCATCACATGTTGACTGGATGCTCGATGCCACCGAGATCCGCTTCCTGAGCGAACGAAAACGCGGCGTTGGCACTCGATTTGAGTGCGATACCAAGGTCGGCCCGCTCAAGTTGACCGACGTGATGGAAATCACCACCTGGCAGCACGGCTCGGCAATGGGTGTCAGCCATCAGGGCATCGTTGGCGGAACCGGCGTGTTCGGGTTGCGTGCCAGCGGATCAAACACCGTCTTTTCCTGGACCGAACAACTGAAGTTCCCGTGGTACTTCGCTGGTCCGCTCGGCGCACTGGTAGCTCGTCCGGTGCTCAAGTCGATTTGGCGCGGCAACCTACGACGCCTCAAAGCCCGAATCGAAGACAGCTACGCCAAGCAGCGGTACTCGAGCTGGGGGACCCAATGATCATCCTTGCCCATGAAGGTGGCTGGGACGAGATAGCGATGGTCGCCGGGCCGCTCTTGGTGTTCGCTGCTGTCCTGTTCCTCGCCAATAAACGCGCCACCACCAAACTCAACGAAGCCAAAGCAGCCGCAGCCGACGATGACGAAGAAGACTCCAACCCCGCCTAGCCCACGCCTAGCCCCGTTCCTGACCGACCGCTGCGCGAGTTGTGAGCCTCAGCGAACAACTCGGTTAGTGACGCGGCCCCCACGGCCGAGGAACGGCGACTACCCGGCTACACGTGAAGCCCCGAGCGTAGGTTCGAGCGCTGCGCGAGTTGTGAGCCTCAGCGAACAA
>JBDNHG010000080.1:0-4609 GCA_041688925.1 Acidimicrobiales bacterium
AAGAGGCCCGGCTCCATCCCGACCTCGCCCGCTAGCCAGCAGGGATCTGGTCTGGAGACCAGCGGCGAACTCACCGAAGCTGACCGCCACCGGGTGGTGCGCTCAGTCGGCGATGAGCGACGTGATCGACCGATGCACGAAGTCGAGCTTTTCGATCACGACCGGCGACAGCACGAAGGGATACAGGTCAGACTGGCCAATCGACCGGGCCATTGCGTTCAGGCCCAGGGTCAGTCCCAGCCATGCCTGCACCATGTCGCCGATCTCGATGTCGCTCTTCGTCACCCACGCGGCGCGGCCAGCTGTTAGCGCTGGATCACTGACCGAGATGCCGATCGCCGATGCGGTTTCGAGCCCGTCGGCGATGTGCAGATAGTGCGCAAAGGTCTCGGCCCAGTCTTCCCAAGGATGCATCGTGGCGTAGTGGCTCACATGGGTACTCGACCAGTCAAAGTCGGCGCCGCTCGAGTAGTGCTGCGCAAGCGCATCATCGTAGGAAACACGCTCGTCGCCGAACAGACTGCGGAATGCCTCTACTGACTCGGTGCTGGCGACCAGATGCGGCCAGTAGTAGTGCGCAATCTCATGGCGCATGTGGCCGAGCACGGTGCGATAGGGCTCACCAAGTTGTTTGCGAACAAACTCGCGATGGGCATCGTCTGACTCGGAAAGATCGAGTGTGATCACGCCTGAGTCATGCCCGGTCATAACGTCGCGCCCGCGTGCCGACAACAGTTCGAAGGCAACACCGTTGTCGGCATCGACCGAGCGGTCGACGACCGGCAGCCCGAGCGAGAACAGCTGGAAGAGCAGCCGACGCTTTGCTGTCTCGGCATGGGCAAACGCCACCAGCGATTCGGCTTCGTTGTCATTGGGACGCACCGATGTCAGCTGGCAGCTGCGGCAATGAGTAGCTGGGTCATCGTCAGCGAGGAGCCAATTGCAGCGTGCCAGCAACCGATTCTCGCAGTGGCGAAATTTGCCTGGCTGCTCGTCGGCGCGCTCGAATCCGTCTTCGACCAGTTGCAGAGCCACCAGCTCGAGCTCGTCGGCCAGGAAGCCAACGGGCGCGTGGCAGCGCAAACATGTCGAGTTGTCGAAAAGAGCAGCTGCCCACAGACCGAGCAGCGGAACGGCCGCATTTAAGGAAGCTAACGCCGAACCGCGGGCTTTGCCGTCTCAGGTCGTCGGTTGCGGTTCGACATCGACGGAAACCGTGAGCACGCTCTTTTTCGCATCGGTGAAGATGACGCCCTTGAGCGGCGGCACATCTCGGTAATCGCGGCCGTGTGCCGCCGTAACGTAACGCGGCCCCGCCAGCTGATTGTTGGTCGGATCGACGCCGACCCAGCGATCATCGCCCAGGTACACACCCACCCAGGCATGGGTTCGATCCGCGCCGGTGAGACGAGCTTGGCCGGGTGGCGGCAAGGTCTCGAGATACCCACTCACATAACACGCAGCAAGTCCGACCGAGCGCAGAGCGCCGACCATCACATGGGCGAAGTCTTGGCAAACACCCTTGCGGATCTGCAGGACCTCGACGAGTGGCGTCGTGACCTCGGTCGCTTTCGGATCGAACTCGAAGTCGGCATAGATTCGTGCGCACAGCGACGCAACGCCATCGGCCAAGCTCGTCGTGTCACCGAAGGATGGTCGGGCGTACTCGGCAAGTTCATCAGATCGAGTGACCAAGGCTGAGTCCATCGAGAACTCGACGGCCGCAAGGTCACCGGCCGAAGCGTTGGATGAGCAGTACGTCTGCCATGGCCGACGGGCATCGTCATCGAAGTCGGTTCGGCGAGACGACGTGTCAACGACACTCGAACTGGTGACCACCAAACGGGTATGAGATTCGTAGATCGAGACGGTGGTCGTGATGTTTCCGAAGTAGTCACTGTGCTCGCTCAGGTGATCGGCGGCCGGAACCGTGGTGATCGACCGTTCGACACAACGCTGTCCATCGATATCACCCGGCAGCTGACGCAACTCGGCGTAACTGGCGGTGACCTCCGCGTCGTACTCGTATTGCGTCGTGTGTTCGACCCGGTATCTCACGACGACATTCCTGACGTACCCGTCGCGCTCGAGGGTGTGGTGGCGACGGCCAGCTGAGGTTGGATTCGGGTGAAAGACTGCGCAGCAATGGCATCGGAGAGTGCGAGGAGACCATGTCGCATCGCAATGGTGAACTCGGTGAGTTGGGTTCGCTGGCCCGCAACATCGGTTTGGGCGAGCGTCAGCCAGTCGGCATTGTCGATCAGGTTTTCGATCGACTCGGACCACGAGACCGTGCCCGAGAACCCGTCAGGGCGACTGGCGCCGAGCGTTCCCAGGCTGTCGGCCAAGCGATCGATCTGAAAATGCAATGACCGTGGGTTGCCACGATCGCTGTATAGCAACTCAATAGTGGTCGAGGCAGCGGGACGAGAGCGGTACCGGCGGCGAGAAGTAATCACGCTCTCGGCTGCGCTCAGCACAGATTCGAGTATCAGGCTTTCGACGGGTGCACTGCGGTTGGTTGCCAGCGCCGATCCAACAAGCGTCGTCACTTGCAATGCGCGCTCGATGCGCCGTCCGGCTTCCATGAACTGCCAGCCCTGGTCGCGCACCATCGACTCGTTCGCTAGGCCCGCCAGCGATAGCAGCCCTTGCAGCAGCGAATCGAGCACCGAAGCCGTGACGGCATCACGATCACGGCCGTCGTCGCCCGGCGCGCCAGCACCGCCCTCGCCAGCAGAGCTCACGGGAATAGTGTCCTCGGAACCAGCGTCGTCGGAACCAGTGTCCTCGGGATCAGAGCTCGTGCCGTCGACAAGGCGATCGAGTTCTCGTTGCAAGGAACCAACGACCAGCCAGGTGTCGACCGAAAGCTGATCACGCAATACGTCGATTGCATCGAACATGTGGCGTATCGCGTGGGCGATCGTTCCCGGGCGCTTGTCGTCGACGATGAGCGACGTGAGCTCGTGCGATGGATCTGCAAACAGGCCGTCGGCGTCGTCGCCCACAAAGCCGGGGAAGGTGCCGGTGACCCGCGTGACCACCTCGAGCAGCGCAACCAACGCCGATCGTGCAGTGCCGGCTGGCGTATTGTCGAACTCATCTCGCCGAGCATTGACCGCGCGCACGAGCCGCACGGTCGCCTCGGCCCGTTCGGCATAGCGACCCAACCAGAAGAGGTGTTCGGCAGCCCGTGCTGGCAGTGCCTCTGCGGGTGTGTGCTGCGGCTGGATCGGGTCGATCAGATACTGCTCGGCAACGCGCTCGGCGTTGGTTCGCAGCACCCAGGTGTCTTTTGAGATGGCGCCAGTGCGGTTTGTGATCAGCGAGTCACCAGTGCTGGTTGCCGTCCGCGCCAGCCCGCCTGGCATCACCTGGTATGAGCCGCCGTGCGCAATCGCGAAGGTGCGCAACACCGTGCGCCGTGGCCGAAGACCGCTGGTCGTCACCACCGGAACGGTCGCAACGTCGACCCGCTCTTGGCCCACCCATTGTCCGGGCTGGGCAACAATCCGGCGGCGCAGTTCGTCGATACCTGATGCGCTCAGCCGGCTGGTGTCGACCGAGTGTTGCAACGTCAGACGCGACAGCGGGCGAACCATCAACTCGCCGAGGTGTGCCAGTACATGAGAGCGGCCGACGTCGTCGCCGCACCACCATGTGGGCACAGCCTCGAGAATCAGATCGGCACCGAGCAGCTCGGTGCTCAGCGTGTGCATGAGTGCGCCGAGCCCGGCATTCTCGAGCACGCCCGAACCAAGTGTGTTCACGACGCTCACCGTGCCGGCGCGGCACGCAGCAACCAGTCCGGGGATTCCCAGGGTCGAGTCCGAACGCAAAGAAAGCGGATCGCTGAATGTCGCGTCGACCCGGCGCAAGATGACATGCACGGGCACCCAGCCGCCCACGGTGCGCAAGCCGACGGCTCCACCGCGTAGCTCGAAGTCAGCGCCTTGTACCAGCGGAAAGCCGAGTTGCGCCGAGATCGCCGCATGCTCGAACGCCGTCTCTGACAAAGCTCCCGGCGACAAGACAACAATGGTCGGGTCGTCGACACCAACCGGTGCCGCTTGGATCAACGCCGACCGCAGAGCAGCGATGAAGGGCGACAGTTGGTGCACGCTGGTGTCGCGGAACATCTGGGGAAAAACGCGTGACACGGCACGACGGTTCTCGAGCGCGTACGAAGCCCCGGACGGGGCTTGGGTGCGCTGACCAATTGCGAGCCACCGTCCGTCTGCCACTCGAGCCAGATCTGTGGCCGCCAGGACAAGCTGCTTCTCGCCCGGGATCGTTATGCCGTCGCACGAACGAAGGAACTGAGGATCGGCCAGGATCATCTCGGGCGGTATGACCCCTGATCGAAGAAGGCGCCGGTCGCCATAGAGGTCGGCCAGCACCAGGTTCAGCAGTTCGGCTCGCTGGATGCTGCCCTGTTCGATTGTGTGCCATTCATCGCCGGGCACGATGAGCGGAACCGGGTCGAGACGCCACGGGCGGTTCGGTCGATGATCGCCGTCGGCGACGTTGTACGTGACGCCATCTTGTTCGAGCAGCTGTTGAATTTCGCTTCGGCGACGCACGAGTTCGGCGTGGCCGAGCGACT
>JBDNHG010000081.1:0-3884 GCA_041688925.1 Acidimicrobiales bacterium
CTCTTCGATCTCGGCAGCGATCGCCAACACGCGGAGCCGTGCGATCGTCAACAACATCTGAGCCGGCTCGGGAATCGGGCCAAACCTGTCTTCCCATTCGGCGGCCACATCGAGCACCTCGTCCAAGGTGGTAACGGTCGAGAGCCTGCGGTAGGCAGCCAGACGCATCGCTTCTTTCGGCACATAGCTCTCGGGCAAACTCGCCGGGGCCGGAATCTCGATCTTGACATCGGGTGCCGCTTCGACGGTTTCGCCCTTGAGCACGGCAACGGCCTCGGTCACTAGTTGGCAGTACAGGTCATAACCAACCGCGGCGATGTGCCCCGACTGACCGGTGCCGACCAGGTTCCCTGCGCCGCGGATCTCGAGGTCGCGCATAGCGATGCGAAAACCCGAGCCCAGTTCGGTGGCCTCGCCGATGGTCTTCAGACGCTCGTAGGCCTCTTCGCTCAATACCTTGTCGGCAGGGTGAAAGAGATAGGCATAGGCACGCTGCCCCGATCGGCCAACCCGCCCACGAAGCTGATGCATCTGACCGAGGCCGAGCAGATCGGCTCGATCGACAACAAGGGTGTTCACGGTGGGCATATCGATGCCCGACTCGATAATGGTCGTGCATACCAAAACGTCGAACTCCTTCTCCCAGAAGTCGTAGATGACCTGCTCTAACGAACCTTCGTCCATCTGGCCGTGCGCCACGGCGATACGGGCCTCGGGCACCAGCCCACGCAGCTCGTCGGCCACCTGTTCGATGTCTTGCACCCGGTTGTGAACAAAGAACACCTGGCCTTCGCGCAGCAGCTCGCGTCGAATCGACTCGGCGACTGCTCGCTCGTCGTATTCGCCGACATAGGTGAGGATCGGCTGGCGGTCGGCCGGCGGTGTATGCAGCAATGTCAGGTCGCGAATACCGGTCAGGCTCAGTTCGAGAGTGCGCGGAATCGGCGTTGCGCTCAAGGTCAACACATCGACTGCGGCCTTGAGCTGCTTGATCGACTCTTTGTGTTTGACACCGAACCGCTGCTCCTCGTCGATAACCAGCAGCCCGAGGTTCGGGATCTCGATGTCGTTCGAGAGCAGGCGGTGGGTGCCGATGACCAGGTCGACCTCACCCTTTGCTAGATCCTTGTTGACCTTCCGGGCCTGGGCTGGGGTCAGGAAACGACTCAGCACTTCGACCCGAATCGGATACGCCGCAAATCGTTCGCTGAAGGTTTGATAGTGCTGCTGGGCAAGGAGCGTGGTCGGTACCAGCACGGCAACCTGCTTGCCATCCTGAATTGCCTTGAACGTGGCTCGCAACGCGATCTCGGTCTTGCCGAAACCAACATCGCCGCAGATCAGGCGATCCATCGGCAGCGGGCGCTCCATATCACCCTTGACCTCTTCGATGGCCTTGAGCTGATCTGGCGTCTCCTGAAAAGGAAACGAACCTTCGAGCTCGCCCTGCCACGGGGTGTCGGGCGGGAACGCATGCCCGACAGTCGTCACGCGCTGCTGATACAACACGACCAGTTCTTGCGCGACCTCGGCGACCGCAGCTTTGGCCTTGCCCTTGGCCTTTTGCCAGTCGGCGCCGCCCATGCGACTAAGGGTTGGTGAGTCACCACCCGTGTAGTGGCGAATCGCGTCGATCTGGTCTGACGGCAAATACAGCCGATCTGTGCCCCGGTACTCGAGCACGAGATAATCGCGTTCGACACCACCGATCGCCCGTGTTTCCATTCCGCTGTATTTGGCAACGCCATGCTGGCGGTGCACCACATAGCTGCCGGGTTTCAGGTCATCGAGGTCGGCCGACCGCTGGGCTCGGCGTCGCTGCTTTCGGTGGGCCCTGCGTCGGCCGGTGAGCTCTGGTTCGGTGAGAACAGCAAGCTTGAGGGTCGGCAGCACGCAGCCCTGCACCAGTGGAGCCACGACAACGTGAGCGTCGCGTCCATCGGTGAAGTGGGCATTGGGGTCGAGCGACAGGTCAAGGCCGTGTTCGCCCAGCAGTGCATGGATTCGCCCAATCGACGCGTGGTTGTCGACTGCCACCACGGCTCGGAAGCCATTTGACAAGAGCCGACGCAGTTGTGGAATCGGGCCGCGGTCTTCGCCCAGCGGTCGGTCCCACCCGCTGGCTTCGATGACTGGAACGTCGGGGCCTGCGGCGGTGGGAGAGATCGACCAGATCGGCGCTGTCGTCAGCGACAGGCCTCGCTCAAACTCGGTGTGCAGCTTGGCCAAGCCGCTGTCGACCGCCTCGGATGCACCCCACGTAGTCGCCAGTGTTTTGGCTAGATCGGCTTCTTCGGCCAGCAGCTCCTCGGCTCGGCGACGGAGCCGCTGCGGCTCGATCAGCACGACGTGTGCATCATCACCGAGCAGGTCACCAACCACCTCGGTATCGGTGTCAAACCATGGCAGCCATGATTCCATGCCGTCGAAGAACTGCCCGTCGGCGTATCGCTGCCATTGTTCGCGACCCCACGGGGATTCGCTCATCAGCTGCTCGGCCCGAGCCTGCATGGCTGCATCAGGAAGGATCTCTCGGCACGGAAAGATATTGATTGAGTCAAGCGGGTCGGTTGCTCGCTGATCGGCGACGGCGAACTCGGTCAGGCGGTCGACCTCGTCGCCCCACAGATCAATGCGAACCGGAGATGACCCCGTCGACGGATACACGTCGATGATCGAGCCGCGGACCGCGACATCGCCACGATGTTCGACCTGACCGTCTCGCCGATACCCGATGGCGATCAGATCTTTGAGGAAGTCTTCCATCACCAGCTCATCGCCAGGAGCGATCGTGAGTGGCTTTATGGCGCGATGCGAGGGCGACAATCGTTGCAAGAGCGCCCGAACCGGAACGACGAGGACCTTTGGCGCGCTGCCAGACCGCAGCTGCCACAGCAACCGCGACCGCCGACCCATCGTCTCGACCCCAGGGCTGACCCGTTCGAATGGCAACGTCTCCCATGCAGGAAAGACCTCGGCGTTGCCTGCGCCGAGCCATGTTTCGAGGTCCCCGGCCAGCCGGTCAGCTGCGTTCGTTGTCGCCGTGACTACCACGACCGGCCGGCGGTCGCCTGAGCCTGCAATGGCAGCCAGCACCATAGGCTGTGCTGCTTCGGCGACCGCAAGGTCGGCGTGTTTCTTTCCGAGGACGCCACTGAGGGCCGGGTCGTCGGAGATGCGTGCGGTGAGCTCGCGCAATGCCACGGTGGTTCAGTGTCCTAAGTGTTGTAGCGGTTCATGACCGCGACCGCTGGTTCATCAAGCAGCATCTCGACTGCGTCAGCGGCGGTGTCAACGATTTCGTCGAGCAGTCCTCGATCGAGCTTCCCTGGGCGCTTGAGCACCCAGTCGACGCCACGCATACGCCCGGGCGCCTTGCCAACGCCAATGCGCAGCCGCACGAATTCGTCAGACTTGAGGTGATCTCTGATCGACTTCAGCCCGTTATGGCCAGCCAGTCCGCCGCCCACTTTCAGCTTCAGCCGTCCGGGCTCGAGGTCGAGTTCATCGTGGACGACCACGAGCCGTTCGAGATCAACGATTCCGTAGCGGCGCACCAGCAATCGAACCGACTCGCCGCTGCGGTTCATGTACGTCTGTGGGAATGCGACCGCAACGCGGCGATCGCCAATACGCAACTCGTCGGCGTGTGCCGCCTCGCGCGATGATTTGAGGCGACCGCCATGGCGATCAACGAGTTCGTTGACGACTTCGACACCGATGTTGTGACGCGTGCCTTCGTAGTCGTTGCCTGGGTTACCAAGGCCAACGACCAGAAGGTCCGATGGCGTGCCTCGTCGAGGTTGTTCTTGCTTGTGCTTGGGCCGAAACGGCAACGCGTTCAGGCGTCGTCGCCGCCGTCAGCGTCTGCGGCAGCGGCCGGA
>JBDNHG010000082.1:0-1234 GCA_041688925.1 Acidimicrobiales bacterium
ATGAAGGTTTTGACGTGCTCGGGTTCGAGCTCGACAAGCGCAAGGTCGATGCGCTCAACAACCAGCAGTCCTACATCGACGACATCACTGACCAAGATGTGGCACGAATCGTCAGAACCGAGCGCTTCCGGGCCGACAGCAACCCAGCGTCGCTGGCAGGCTTCAACATCGCCGTGATCACGGTGCCGACTCCGCTCCGAGACAATGCACCAGACATCTCGTTTATCGAAGGCGCCATTGATCTGCTCGGACCCCACCTGTCCATCGGATGCACCGTGATCCTGGAATCGACCACCTACCCCGGAACGACCGAAGAGGTCGTGGCGCCTCTCCTCGAGGAACTCAGCGGTTTGAAGGCTGGTGTCGACTTCCACGTCGGTTTCTCACCTGAGCGGATCGACCCAGGCAACGAGACGTGGAACCTGCAGCGGACCCCGAAGGTGGTCGCCGGGCTGACACCGGCATGCCTCAAACGCGTCCAGGCGTTCTACGACCGAATCGTCGACACGACTGTCCCAGTGAGTACCACGGGTGCGGCTGAGTTAACGAAGCTGCTCGAGAACACCTATCGCCATGTCAACATCGCTCTCGTCAACGAGATCGCTATCCACGCTCGCGCTATCGGCATCGATATCTGGGAGGTAATCGAAGCGGCGAGTACTAAGCCATTCGGGTTCTCAGCGTTCTGGCCCGGCCCCGGCGTCGGCGGCCATTGTCTGCCCATCGACCCCAGCTATCTCTCGTGGAAGTTCGAACAGCAACTCGGGACGGCCTCGCGCTTCGTCGAGATCGCCAACGACATCAACAACAAGATGCCAGCGTATGTGGTGAGTCGTGTACAAACGGCACTTAATCGACAGCGCAAGGCCGTCAACGGCTCTCGAATACTGGTCGTTGGACTCTCTTACAAGAAGAACTCGAACGATGCTCGCGAAACCCCTGCCACCGGAGTAATCAACGGGCTCCTCGAACTCGGAGCCGAAATCCACGTGCACGACACATGGGCCAGCCCGCACGACATTGACACCGTGGCTCCTCGTGTGGGGCTCACCGTTGAGGAGATCACGGCTGCGGACATGGTGGTCATCGTCACTGATCACGACGACATCGACTTCGATTTGATTACGAGACACGCCCTGCATGTACTCGATACGCGGAACCACCTGCGCGGCGAAAACGTCGAGCCACTCTGATGGGTCGTATCATTCTGAGCCCGCCTGATGTCGGGCCGCTC
>JBDNHG010000083.1:0-3773 GCA_041688925.1 Acidimicrobiales bacterium
CATTCACCGACAAGGAACCCACTCATGGCAACCGAACCAATCGAAGAGAACCCGGCCGCCGACAAGTCCGGCTTTGCGAAGTCTGTCGTTGTCGTCAACACCGGCGACGGCAAGGGCAAATCCACGTCGGCGTTCGGCGTCATGATTCGCGGCATCGCCCGTGGATGGAATGTGGCGGTGCTGCAGTTCATCAAGTCAGGCGAGTGGAACGTTGGCGAAGAGAAGATCGGCATCCAGCTCGGCGTCGACTGGTTCAACGAGGGCGAGGGGTTCACGTGGGACTCTGACGACATCACCCACGACAAGGCGCTTGCCCAAAAGGGTTGGGATCACGCCGCCGCGATCATTGCTGCGGGCGAGCACCAACTCGTCATCCTTGATGAGCTGACCTATCTCATCAACTGGGGCTGGATCGACGCCGAGCCAGTCTACGACGCAATACGCAACCGACCCGAGAAGGTCAACCTGGTGATAACCGGCCGCGATGCGCCCCAGGCGTTGATCGACGTTGCCGACACGGTCAGCGAAGTGCGCAAGATCAAGCACGCATTCGACAGCGGCATCCTGGCCAAGAAGGGCATCGACTATTGATGCGGCTTGGCCGCAGCATGTCGCTGCTCATCGGCGGTGCCCGCAGCGGCAAGAGCGACTTGGCGGTGCGGCTCGGCCGAGCATGGCCGGGACAGGTCACGTTTGTGGCCACCGCAACTGCGGGCGATGCAGACATGCAGCGCCGTATCGACAACCATCAAGCTGAACGGCCGGCTAGCTGGGCTCTCGTCGAGTCACCCCAGTTCTCGGCCGACGACGCACGCTCCCTGCCACCCGATGACCTCGTCATCGTCGACTGCATCACCTTGCTGGTCTCGAATCTGACGTTCGGCGGCCAGGATGGCACCGCACATGGGCCCACCGAACAGGGGGCCGCTGTTCATGGCGAGGCTGACATCGACCACCACGTTGCGATGCTCGGCGAGGCGCTTGCGTCCCGCTCGACGCCAACCATCGTGATCAGCAACGAGGTCGGTCTCGGCATCCATCCGGCCACCGAACTCGGTCGCACCTATCGAGACACACTCGGCCGCGCCAATCGCCTGCTGGCGACGACCGCCGAGACCAGCCTGTTCGTCGTCGCTGGCAGGGTGCTTCCCCTCCACGACCTCACCATCACCTGGTAGCGCAAGATCATTCGGGGCGGTCAGCACCACAGCCCAATTAGGATCCAGCGAAAGCTTGCGCCGCCCTGAATGCGTCGTTCAACGGGCCGGATTTGCGGCGCTGCGCGGGATCTACCCAAGGATGTGGCAGATGTCGCTGTCGGTGCAATCGGCTGGGTCGAGGTCTCGGCTGCGTTCGATGAGCGTTTCCAATTCTTGACGCAGCGTCTGCAGCTCACGCATCTGTGCTTTGACATCGCTGAGCTTGGTCGTGAGCAGTTGCGAGACATGACTGCACGGGTTTCGACCATCGGCGCGAAGGTCGAGCACGCCGCCGACTTCGGTCAGCGTCATTCCCGCGGCCTGGGCGCGCTGGATGAACGCGACTCGATCAATCGCGGTTGGGGTGTAGATGCGGTACCCGTTCGGTTGTCTGTCAGGTTCGGCGAGCAGACCGCGTTTCTCGTAGAAACGAATCGTCTGCGTCGATACGCCACACCTGGTCGACAGTTCACCGATGTTCATAATGCCGTTCCCGTAACCCTTGACCTTGAACTGCACTATAAGGTTTATGTTGGCCGCATGAACGTAACACTGCTGTACTTCGAAGACTGTCCGAACTGGAAGGTTGCCGATGCGCACCTTCGCACAATCGCCGCAGAGCACCCCGACATCGCGATCGAGCTGCGGATTGTCGACACAATCGAGGATGCCGAGACACACCGCTTCCGCGGATCACCAAGCATCCTGGTCGACGGCATCGACCCCTTCGCCGACACTGATGCACCGTTTGGGCTGTCGTGTCGGGTGTACCAAACACCGGCCGGACAAGCGGGATCTCCGACACTCGACCAGCTGCGATCCACACTCGTCAATCGGTGACCGAACCATGAGGACGAATTCAGCGGCTGGATGGCCAGCTCGAGCTTCCGCTTCGGCGCCTGACGACAGCGCGCAACCCCCGATCTTTGGCAGAGTGTGCAAATGAGTTCTTCTGATCCAATTCATCTGGCGCTCGATCGTTTCCACGCGAACCTGCGGGGCCAACTCGATGGTGGCTTCGACGCGCTGTTGCACCCCGATGTGGTGTTCTACTCGCCCGTCGTCTTCACGCCGCAAAAAGGTCGTGAGATCACCAAGCTCTACCTCGGCGCCGCGGGCAGCACGCTCACCGGCGACAAGCCAGCGGCCGCTGATGTCGCTGATGCGGCCGCAGAGACCACCACGATCGGTGGTGATAGTGACCATTCGTTCAAGTACACAAAGACGATCGCCAGCGGCCACCAAGCGATGCTCGAGTTCGAGACCACGATGGAGGGCAAATATGTCAACGGTGTCGACATCATCACCTGTGATGACGACTCGATGATCACCGAGTTCAAGGTGATGATGCGTCCGCTGCAAGCCGTCAACCTCGTGCACCAGCAGATGGGTGCCATGCTCGAGAAGATGTCAGGCGGCGGCTGATATGGCCAGCAACCTCGATGTCATCGCCATGCTCAACGAGCTCATCTCGCTGACGACCCTCGACGAAGAAAGCTCACAGTCATTCAAGGTGCGGGCATACGACAACGCCCGACTCGCCGTCGAGTCCTACTCGGGCAACGTCACCGAACTCACTGAGAAAGAGATGATCGAACTCAAGGGGCTCGGCAAGGCGACGGCGTCAATGATCCGAGAGCTGACCAAAACCGGCAAGGTCGTCAAGCTCGAGGACCTGCGTGTCGAGTACCCGCCAGCGTTCGCGGAACTCGCCCGCATCCCCGGGGTCGGCCCCAAGACGCTCAAGGTCATGCGCCGCGAGTTGAACATCAACAATGTCGACGAGCTCAAAACTGCGCTCGATGCGCAGCTGATCCGCACCCTTCCTCGCATGGGCGCCAAGAGCGAAGAGAAGATCGCCAAGGCCCTCGACCGCATCGGCATGCACGGCAAGGACCGCCGCACGCCAATCGCCGATGCCATGCCACTGGCCGAACGGCTCGTCGCCGCATTCCTCGAGCTTCCAACCGTGACCGATGCCGCCTACTGCGGAAGCCTGCGCCGCATGTCAGAAACGGTCGGCGACATCGACATCACCGTCGCAGCCACAGATCCAATATCGGTGATGGAGGCCGTGCGCGAACGCAACGAGGTCGTCGAGATCATCGGCAGCGGCGACACCAAGACGTCGTTCCTGACGAGTTCGGGCCTTCAGGTCGACGTGCGCGCGGTGCAGCCCGAACACTTCGGTGCGGCCACGTTGTACTTCACCGGGTCAAAGCAGCACAACATCGCGTTGCGGCAGCGAGCGATCAAGATGGGTTGGCTGCTCAACGAATATGGCCTGCTCCTCAAGCCCGACGAAGACGCCGAAGACCAGACGCCGACCGAAGTCGTTGCCGCCGAAACCGAAGAGAGCATTTACAAGGCGCTCGGGCTGGCGTTCATCCCCGCACCGATGCGTGAGTCGACCGGCGAGATCGAAGCCGCCGAAGGAGACAAGCTCAGCGATCTGATCCAGCTCAGCGACATCAAGGGCGACCTGCACTATCACACCGAACAATCGGGCGACGGCCGATCATCGGTCGCCGACATGGTGCAGGTAGCAGCAGACGCCGGGCACGAATACTTGGC
>JBDNHG010000084.1:0-2585 GCA_041688925.1 Acidimicrobiales bacterium
ATTGTCGAGCTCGATCGTGGCCGACGGATCGCGCCCGATCGTGATCGTCGCATCGCTATCGAATGTCCGCGTGACCCCGTCGACGGTTAGGAGTAGCGCGCCTGTACCCGTCACAGACGCGACAGTAGCCCAGGCTTCGCTGGCGTGAAGACCTGGCATGGTCAGGTCCAACACAATTTCGGGGGCAGGATCGAGGCGTCAGCTGCACATCGACCGCCTTTATCGGGCAATCGACTTTGTCACGGTTGGCGACCTGGCCTGCGGGGATATGTCGGTTGCTGTTTGGTTACCATTCGCAGAGCGGCCTTATACAAAAGGGTCGCCTCCGACAACAAGGAAGAACCTCATGACCGATCGCCGCAACTTCTACATCAACGGGCAATGGGTTGCCCCCGCAGTGGCAAATGATTTCGATGTCATCAACCCATCGACTGAAGAAGTGTGTGCGACTATTTCGTTGGGCTCTGAGGCAGACACCAACGCAGCGGTCGCCGCCGCAAAGGCAGCCTTTGGGCCCTGGAGCATGACGCCAAAGGCGGAACGCATCGCGCTGCTCAACAAATTGCTCGAGATCTACAAGGCTCGCGGCGCAGAGATGGCCGAGGCGATCTCGCTCGAGATGGGTGCACCAATGGCCTTGGCTCAGACCGCCCAGGTCGGCGCAGGTGCCGCACACATCAAGAACATCATCAGTGCGCTCGAGGCCTTCGAGTTCGAACGTCCGCTCAACGACCGTTCGCCTGACAACGCCATCCTCTACGAACCAGTCGGCGTCGCAGCGCTGATCACCCCGTGGAACTGGCCGATGAACCAGGTCACCCTCAAGGTCGCACCAGCACTTGGTGTCGGCTGCACCATGGTGCTCAAGCCGAGCGAGGTCGCACCGTTGAGTTCCGCGCTGTTCGCCGAGATGATCGACGAAGCCGGCTTCCCCGCCGGCGTGTTCAACATGGTCCAAGGCGACGGTCTCGGCGTTGGTTCCCAGCTGTCGGGTCATCCAGATGTCGACATGGTGTCATTCACCGGTTCAACCCGGGCGGGCATCGCTATCACGAAGAACGCGGCCGACTCGGTCAAGCGAGTTGCGCTCGAACTCGGCGGCAAGGGAGCAAACATCGTGTTCGCTGACGCCGACGAAAAGGCGGTCACCCGCGGCGTGCGCCAGTGCTTCAACAACAGCGGTCAGTCGTGCAACGCACCGACTCGCATGTTGGTCGAACGTCCGATCTATGACCAGGCTGTGGCCACTGCTCGAGAAGTCGCCGAGCAGACTTCGGTCGATATCGCAAGCGTCGAAGGTCGCCACATCGGCCCGGTCGTCAACAAGGTGCAATGGGACAAGATCCAGGCCCTGATCGCCAAGGGTGAAGCAGAGTGCGCTCGTTTGGTCGCCGGCGGCACCGGACGTCCAGACGGTCACGAGCACGGCTACTTCGTCAAACCAACCGTGTTCGCTGATGTCGACCCGACAATGACGATCGCCAACGAAGAGATCTTCGGGCCTGTGCTCTCGATGACACCATTCGACACCGAGGCCGAGGCGATTGCCATCGCAAATGACACGCCCTATGGCCTGACCAACTATGTACAGACCCAAGACAACGACAGGGCGCGTCGAGTTGCTCGTCAACTGCGCTCGGGCATGGTCGAGATGAACGGTCTGCCACGAGGCGCCGGTGCGCCGTTCGGCGGTTACGGCCAGTCGGGTAACGGTCGCGAAGGCGGCGAGTGGGGCATCGAAGAGTTCTGCGAGGTCAAGTCGATCTCGGGCTGGAACGCCCCCGTCGCCGGCTGAGCAAACTTGGGAAGTCTTCTTGGGACGAACGGCCCGATCGGAAACACCACGATTCCGATCGGGCGTTCATAGGCCTATCCGCTGGCGGTTGTCACTGCCAGACGCGTTGGTGCGACATCCGAGGCCGTACGCGACAAAGCGCCGAGCGAAAGCTCGGCGCTTTGTTCAGTTATTTAACCGAGTTGGTTCAGACTGGGCGGACGTTTTGGGCTTCTTGACCCTTGCGTCCTTCGCCGATCTCAAATTCAACGGTCTGACCCTCTTCGAGGTTCTTGAAGCCGTCGCCTCCAATATTGGAGAAGTGGACGAAGAGGTCATCGCCACTTTCTTGGGAGATGAATCCGAAGCCCTTCTCGGTGTTGAAGAACTTAACAGTGCCTGTAGCCATAACAATTTCTCTTTTTCTCTGAGGAGCATTGCGCGTCTCAGCTGGTATCAGGGTATGCCGCGGAGACCAGGACCGTGGGTTTGAGCCAAGGAACTCGAAGAACTGGTACAGCCGCACCGGTGCTTCTTCGCGGAGTTGGAGGGAATCGAACCTTCGACCTCTGCTCAAAAATGTGGCGACCTGGCTTGAATTAGGCGTATGTGAGCGGTGGCGATTCCTCTAGTCGCGCAGGTTTTTGCGCACGACCTTGCCGGCTGCCGTCACCGGCAGCTCATCGACGAAGTGATACTCGGTTGGGCACTTGTAGCCGCTCAGTCTTGAGCGGGCGAAGGTGTTGAGCTCTTCTTCGGACACGGTGCCAATCACATAGGCAGTGACCGCTTCGCCCGTCTGCTCGCGCTG
>JBDNHG010000085.1:0-5232 GCA_041688925.1 Acidimicrobiales bacterium
CAAGGTGCAACGCCGCATGCTGCGCAACTGAAGGCAACAGACCGGCGGCGCGTCGCTGTGACGGCGGCGGCTGCCCGAGTGGGGCGAAATTCCTTCGTCGCACTCACGAGGCTGCTTTGTGAACCGACGCACAAGCTTCTAGCCTGAGAACTGATGGCAGACGACGGCTCGCAAGTTCCCGCAGCATCCGTTGCGCGACTTCCGCTCTATCTGCGCTGCCTCGAAGAATTACGTGCCGACGGTGTGTCTACGGTGTCCTCGTCACGTCTTGCCGAACTCGCCGGGGTGAATGCAGCGAAACTGCGCAAAGACCTGTCGCACCTCGGCAGCTACGGCACCCGCGGCGTTGGCTACGAGGTCCCGAATCTGATGCACCAGATTCAGCACCAACTCGGACTCGATCAACAGTCGCCCGTGATCGTCGTCGGACTTGGAAATCTGGGTCAGGCACTGGCGAAACACGGCGGTTTCGGTGAACGCGGTTTTCCAATCGTTGCTCTCTTCGACGTGCAGCCCGACGTCGTCGGCATCACCGTTGGCGACCTGACCGTGTCTCATTTCGACGACGTCGATGCGGTCGTCGCCAGCCACGGGGCACGCACCGCGATCATCGCCGCACCGGCCGATGCCGCTCAATCCGTGACCGATCGAGTCACCAGCGCGGGCATCACATCGGTATTGAACTTCGCACCAACAGTGGTTCAAGTCGGTGTCGGGGTCGCGCTGCGCCAAGTCGATCTCGCACTCGAACTACAGATTCTCAACTATTACCAGCCGCGCTCCGAATCCGAACGTGACACAAAGCTCAGGCTTTCGGTATGACTTTTAGGGTGCTTTGGGTTCACAATGGGACGGGCTCGTCTGCGTTGGCAGCCGAGCCGGCCCTCCTTCACGCCACCGTCGAGGCCCTTTAGTCATGTCGTTCGTAGTCATTGGTCTGAATCACGCCACCGCGCCGCTCGACGTGCTCGAGCAGGTGACCGTGGCGCCTGACGAGCTCGACAAGGCGCTGCATGATCTTTCGCTGCGGCCGTACGTCTCCGAAAGCGTCGTGCTCAGCACCTGCAATCGCACCGAGGTGTACATTCTCGCCGAGCGATTCCACGGCGCGTTCCAAGACGTGCGCGACTTCTTGGCACAGATGTCGTCATTGCGGCCCGATCAGCTCAACGATCACCTGTACACGTATTACGACGACCAGGCGATTGAACATCTCTTCCGGGTGAGTGCGGGCATTGACTCCGCCGTGTTGGGTGAACACGAGATCTTGGGTCAGCTCAAACGCGCGTGGCAGGCAGCGCAAGAGCATGGTTGTGTCGGCCCGTCGCTCAACTCGATCTTTCGGGCTGCGGTCGAGGTCGGCAAGCGGGTACGCACCGAAACGTCGATCTCTCGCAGCATCGCATCGGTGAGCCAAGCCGCCATCGTCATGGCCGAAGAACGACTCGGCTCGCTCGCCGGCAAGCATGTGCTGCTCATCGGCGCAGGCGAGATGGGCAGCGGAATGGCGCTCACGCTGGCTGGTCTCGACACGGCATCCATAACGGTCATGAGCCGCACCGAAGCCACTGCCACTGAGATAGCGGGCCGTATCCAGGCGCAGGTTCGACCATTCGATGAACTCGGCGACGCACTGCGCTACTGCGATGTCGCATTCACCTCGACTGCGGCGCCGGGCATGGTCATCGACGCAAGCTTGATCGCCGATGTGGCTGATCGTCGCAGCGACGACCTGCTGATTCTCGACGTCGCAATGCCGCGCGACGTAGCGCCTGACGTCCATGGCCTGCCCGGTGTCGAGCTCTGCGACCTTGATTCGATCGGAGCGTTCGTGGCCAGGGGTCTCGAGAGCCGAGCCGGCGAGGTCGACCAGGCGAACGAGATCATCGCAGACGAAATGGTGCGTCATCTCAGCGAGGTTGGCAAACAAGCGGTCTCGCCTCTGATCACCAGTTTCCGCACCCACGTCGAGTCGCTACGCACTGACGAGCTGGCTCGCCAGGCGAAGAAGCTCGACTTCACGCCCGAGCAACAAGCAGCCGTCGATGATGCCACACGTGCGGTGCTGAACAAGGTGCTGCACGCGCCGACCGTACGGCTCAAAGATTCGGCGAACAGCTTGCGAGGCGAGCGGCTCGCCGCAGCGTTGCGCGAGCTGTTCGACCTCCAATAAGGAGAAGCAGCGTGCGCATTGCCACTCGCGGTAGTGAACTAGCGCTCTGGCAGGCGCACCACGTGCAAGCCCAGCTCGTGGGCGCAGGAATCTGCGAAGATGTCGAGATCGTCGTCGTGTCGACCAGCGGCGACCGAGACAAGCGCACGCCGCTTCACCAGATCGGTGGCAAGGGCATCTTCGTAAAAGAAGTTCAGGCCGCCGTGCTCGACGGGCGTGCCGATCTTGCGGTGCACTCGGCAAAAGACATGCCTGCCATATCGCCCGATGCGCTGACACTGGCGGCGGTGCCATGCCGGGGCAAGCCGAACGATGTGCTGATCGGCAGCACGTTGGATGATCTCAAACCCGGAGCTCGGGTCGGCACCGGATCCGTAAGACGCCGTGCGCAACTTTCGGCGCTTCGCCCCGATCTCCGATTCGACGATTTGCGCGGCAACATCGCGACCCGTCTCGAGCGGGCAGAAACATTTGATGCAATCATCATGGCGGCAGCGGCTCTCGACCGTCTCGGCGCAGCACCTGCCGTTGTCGAGATGCTCTCGACCGACCAGATGGTGCCGCAGGTCGGACAGGGTTCGCTGGCCATCGAATGTCGAGCCGACGATGGCGAAGCAATCGCAGGCCTCGGCATGATCAATCACGCCGAGAGTCGTCGCCGTTTCGAATGCGAACGAGCATTTTTGCGAGAGCTCGGTGGCGACTGCTCGTTGCCGGCGGGAGCCTACGCCGTGCTCGACGGCGACCGCATCACGCTCACCGGCTTTTTGGCGTCTGATGATTTGGCCACGAGCCACCAGGTGGCGGTGTCAGGCGATGATGGCCCCGAACTTGGCCGAGCGCTCGCCGTCGACCTCCGTCGGCTGCTCGACGATGGCATCTGAACAACACAAATCCGCTCGACAGGCCGGCTGCGCCATGTCGCGCACACATGGCTGACTCGACCAGGCCCCTCGCCGGGCTGACGATCGTGGTTACTCGCGCCACGGCGCAGTCATCGGTGCTGAACGAAATGCTGATCGCTCGCGGCGCAACACCGGTGGGTGTGGCAACCATCGAAATCGTTCCCCCCGCCGATGGGGGAGCAGCCTTAAGACTGGCACTGGCTGCCGCCTCTTGTTACGCACAGATTGCGGTCACTTCACCGAACGGGGCTCGCGTGCTGGCCGCAACCGCACACTCGATCGAGGCGCTCGACCTTGGCGAGATGCCTCCGGTTGCGTGTGTTGGCCCCAGTACGGCTGCGCAGTTGGCCGATGGGCCGCTAGCGGTCAACATCGTGCCTGATCAGGCGGTGGCCGAAGGTTTGGTCGAGGCGATACCTGCCCCGGAGCGCGGCAACAATCGCCTGCTGCTCGTGCAGGCCGAGGTCGCCCGCGATGTCCTCGAGCAGGGTTTGGTCGCCAAGGGATGGGACGTCGAGCGAGTCATTGCGTACCGCACCGTCGATGCACTGGTCAGCGAGCAGGAACGGGTGTTGGCTGCGGCCGCCGACGTCGTAACGTTCACGTCGTCGTCGACCGTCGAGCGCTTCCTCCGATTGGTTGGCGCTGACGCCGTCGCCCCTGTGGTGGCCAGCATCGGGCCGATCACCTCGGCAACGGCGCGCGATTTTGGCCTTCATGTTGACGTCGAGGCCGATCCACACACGATCGACGGTCTGGTCGACGCGCTGGTCATGTGGGCATCGTCGCGCTGAACCTGTGCTGTTCACCCGGCGCTTGCAGCGGGTTCTGATGAACGTGGCGACCTAGACTCAGGCGGTGACTGAACGTGCTGACCTCACCAACGCCGACCTCTTCGAGCGAGCCAAGCTGGTGATGCCGGGCGGCGTGAATTCGCCGGTTCGTTCGTTCCGATCGGTCGGCGGCACACCCTATTTCGTCGAGAAAGCCGAGGGCCCCTATGTCTGGGACGTGGAGGGGCAGCGGTACATCGACTATGTGCTCAGTTATGGGCCGTGCATCCTCGGCCACGCCAATCCAACAATCGTCGACGCGGTGTCGGTCGCTGCGGGCAACGGCACAAGTTACGGCGCGCCGACCGAACGCGAAGTGCTGATGGCCGAAGAAATGTGCCGGCGGGTCGATGGTCTCGAGATGTTGCGGCTCGTATCGAGTGGAACCGAAGCAGCGATGTCGGCCATCCGGCTTGCCCGAGGGGCAACCGGTCGCGACAAGTTGGTCAAGTTCGCCGGCAACTACCACGGCCACAGCGACAATCTGTTGGCCGCCGGCGGCAGCGGCGTCGCCAACCAGGGTTTGAGCGGCTGTGAGGGCGTTCCGGCTGGCGCCGTGGCCGACACGATCGTTGCGCCCTACAATGAAATACCTGAACTCGACGAGACCGTCGCCGTTGTCGCCGTCGAGCCTGTGGCGGCGAACATGGGTGTCGTTGCCCCGAAGCCAGAGTTTCTCGCTGGCCTACGCGCCGCATGTGATGAGGTCGGTGCGTTGTTGCTGTTCGACGAGGTGATCACCGGCTTTCGCCTCGGTCGTGGCGGCGCCAGCGAGTGGTTTGGCGTGCAGCCCGACGTGTGGTGTTTCGGCAAGGTCATCGGCGGCGGTTTGCCGGTCGGCGCCTACGGCGGTTCGCGAGAGGTCATGGCCAGCATCGCTCCGCTGGGTGGCGTCTATCAGGGCGGCACGCTCAGCGGCAATCCGCTGGCGACGGCCGCCGGGCTTGCGATGCTCGAGCAGCTGACCGACGACGCGTACGCCAAACTCGAAGCGACGGCTACTCGTTTGGCGACCGGCCTCGAGACGGTGTTCGGCGCTGCCGGAATACCCGTGATCGTGCCGCGAGTCGGCTCGCTGCTCGGCATCTTCTTCACCGACACGACCCCGACGAACTTCGACGAAGCCCAGGTGGCTGCCGACAACGGCATCTACAAGCGGTTCTTCCACGGCATGCTCGACCGCGGCATCGCGCTTGCACCGGGCCCGTACGAAGCGATCTTCGTGTCAACGGTGCACACCGACGAGCTCATCGACCAAACAATCGCCGCTGCCGCCGAAGTAGCCGCCACCCTCTGACTATGGCCGCCAATTCCGGCGAAC
>JBDNHG010000086.1:0-1932 GCA_041688925.1 Acidimicrobiales bacterium
ATCGAGCAGCGAGATGAGTTCTTCGCGCACAATTTCGTCACGAAGCGGTCGTGCGATTTTGTCAGCGCTGGAACTTGACATCACTACCTGCCGTACTGGGCTCGACGTGCGCTCGCTGCTCGTTGAGTTGGCCGCGATACTAACCAGAGCCCGACCGCGACACGCGATCGACCCGCGTTGGATGCCACAGCAGAGTACAAAAGTGGGTCGTTCGGAACATAGCCTTGACGTTCATGGTCAGCATCGATGTCGTCACCGCCGAACCAGCCTCGCTTGGCGAGGGTCCCGTCTGGTCAACCGCCGAACAGGTGCTGTACTGGATCGACATCGATGGCCGAGCCGTTCATCGTTATGACCCGAGCACTGGTCAAGACGAGCTTCAGGCGACGCCAGCGCGACCTGGTTCGCTTGCGTTGACTGCTGAGCCGGCACTGCTGCTGATGTCGAGTGAGCACGAGGTCGTGTGGTTCGACTGGCACACGGGCGCAACCCGTCCATTCGCCGTGCTCGAGACCGAGGGCGCCGGTATCCGCATGAACGACGGCCGAACCGACCCCGCCGGTCGTTTCATCGTCGGTTCGATGTTCGAAGACACCTCGGCCAAGAAATTCGTGGGTTCATTGCACTCGGTCGAGGCCGATGGCACCGCAACCGCACTGCGTCGGGACGTCGGAACATCGAACGGCCTGGCCTTCGACACTGACCGCAACCTGATGTATTGGGCCGACACCCCAACCCAGCAGGTCTTGGTCTGGGATTACGACATCGAGTCGGGCACCCGCACGAACGAACGAGTCTTCTTCGATTATCAGACCGTTGACGGCAAACCCGACGGCGCCTGCGTCGATGCCGACGGCTTCTACTGGTCGGCTTCGGTTCGGGGCTGGGCACTCACGAGAGTGGCCCCAAACGGTGAGGTCGACCGCCGTGTCGAACTACCCGTCGAATTGCCCACCATGCCGTGCTTCGGCGGCCCTAATCTCGACACGCTGTTCGTGACCTCGATCAACAGTGGTGACGATGATGCGGCGAGCGTCGAACGTCGCCGCGGTGTTCCTGCTGGTGCGCTGCTCGCCATCGACTTGAGCGCGCACGGCATTCAGGGTCGCCCCGATGCGCTGTTCGCCGGCACATCATCCTGACGGCCTAACAGCCGCCAGCGCCGGGCTCAGGCGTCGACTTCGACCAGGTCGTGCGCAGTCGTACTGCATCGCAGCGCGCCATCGTCCAGGATGATCACGATGTCTTCGAGGCGTATACCCCAGCGGCCTTCGAGATAGATGCCCGGCTCGATGCTGAACGCGTGGCCCGCAGTGACCGTCTCGTCATTGCCTGCCTTGACATAGGGCTGCTCGTGCACCTCGGTGCCAATGCCGTGGCCAGTGCGGTGAATGAAGTTGGCACCGAAGCCAGCGTCGGCAATGACTGAGCGTGCTGCGGCATCGACATCGCCCAATGTGGCACCCGGTCGAGCGGCGTCGACAGCAGCCTGCTGGGCCTTTTTCAGCGTGGCATAGGTTGCGGCGACATCGTCGGGAATCGGGCCGGTGAAGACACAACGCGTGATGTCAGAGCAGTACCCCTTGTGTTTCCCACCGAAATCAAAGAGAACGATCTCGTTTGGCTGCACCACTCGGTCGGTCGGATTGTGGTGGGGGCTGGCGGAGTTCGGGCCCGATGCCACGATGCAGAACTCGACCTGCTCGTGACCAACGGTCAACAAACGGGAGATGACGTCGGCCTGGATCTCGAGCTCGGTGCGCCCGACGAGGGGCACTTCGCCACGTTGGATCTGGCCGGCCACATCGTTGGCCAGCGATCCGACCGTCTGAAGCGCCTGCATTTCGACCGGCGACTTGACCGACCGCAGCCCCCCGAGACTGTCGCTCAATGAGATGAACTCGGTGTTGGGCATGCGGGCGATCAGCCGCA
>JBDNHG010000087.1:0-2481 GCA_041688925.1 Acidimicrobiales bacterium
AATTGCAGAGGCGGCAAAGTACGTAGGCGTCTCCTCCGCGACGCTCCGACGATGGGATACTGCCGGCAAGCTGAGTGCGATACGCCGACCAGGCAGCAAGTACCGCTTCTACCGAGCAGCAGACCTAGAACCGTTTCGCCTTGAATACGGAGCAGCCGATTCGGCGAAGCACGCTGTCGAAGGCTTCTTTAGCGCCGCCAAGGCCGACATCACCAACAACCCCAGGCTTCGCGAGCCACAGATTGAAGCATTCGAAGCGGCCGTCCAGCACTTCGCATCCGGGGGTGGGCCGGCCATCATCCAGCTGCCCGTGGGTTGCGGCAAGACCGGCGTCGCAGCCGTCCTACCATTCGGACTCTCGGAGACCCGCGCCCTCGTTGTTGCGCCCAACACAATCATTCGAGAGGGCCTCTACGCCGACCTGAACATTTCGAACGCGTCGTGCTTCTGGAAGCGCACCGGGGTCCTGAACGACTTCTCGACGGGCCCGTTCACTGCGCTCGTCGACGGACCCAAAGCGAACATCGACGACTGCATCAACAGCCACATCGTCGTAGCGAACGTTCAACAGCTCGCTAACCGGGCTGACCGCTGGCTGTCGCAGTTTCCCGCCGACTTCTTCGATCTGGTTGTCATCGACGAAGGCCACCACGTCGCTGCAGAGAGCTGGCAAAAGGTGGTCCGGGCATTCCCGGCGGCGAAGTTTGTCAGCCTGACGGCGACACCCTTCCGCGCCGACAACAAGGACTTGCTGGGCGAGGTCGTATACCAGTACTCGTTCGCACGGGCGATGCTGAACGGCTACATCAAGCACGTCACCTCGGCATCAGCCCGCCCAGCGCAGATCACCTTCACGGCAAAGGGCGACTCGGCCACATACAGCCTCGAAGATATTCTCAAGCTGAAGGACGATGCCTGGTTCCGACGCGGCGTCGCACTCTCCGAGGAGTGCAACCGCCACATCGCCGAGAAGGCGCTTGAGAAGCTACTGCTCCTTCGCTCGGCCACTGGATTCCCTCACCAAATAGCCGCCTCCGCGATGTCCATCGACCATGCCGACCAAGTCCGTGCAATCTTCGAGGAGATGGGACTTCAGGCTGCGACCATCCACAGCACGATGCCCGACGATCGCAAAGAGGCGGTGTTCGCAAAGCTCCGAAACAACCAACTCGACTGCATCGTTCAGGTTGCGATGCTCGGAGAAGGGTTCGATCACCCGCCGCTCAGTGTCGCCGCTATATTCCGGCCGTACCGCTCGTTGGCGCCATACATCCAATTCATCGGTCGTGTCATGCGGACCGTCGTGCCGAATGACCCCGCCGACCCTAACAACCAGGGTTTCATTGTCTCCCATGTTGGCCTCAACAACGAGGAGCAATGGTCAGACTTCCGAGAACTCGATGCAGGAGACCAAGACCTCGTCCGCACGTGGACTCGGGGGACCAACCCGAGCAGCCCCGGCGAACGGGCCCCCGGCGAGGAACAACAGAGCTACCGCTTCGACGAGCCGATCGCACAAGACGAGCAGCTCAGTCACTTTCTCAACCAACCGTTCCTGGACTCAAATGACGACAGGGTCATTGACGAGATAATGGACATGAAGGGTCCCGGAGGCTTCACGTACCGCGAGCTGAACATCACCGTTGAGCAACTCCGAGCCCTACAGGCAGACCGAGTGGAACACCACGAAGCTCCCGCCGAACCAATCTCAGTGCAGCCACAGGTTCGCCGACAAACACTTCGATCGCGGCTCGACAGCCGCTCCAAGTCGATCCACCAACGGATTCTCACCGACCTCGGCCTGGCGCGGGCGGGCTTCGACATCTCACGAGCGGTCGCAAAGGCACGCGGCAACAACGCAGACGCCCTGTTCGCGCTCTTCAACGACGAGATCAACTCATTCGTCGGGGAGGAGCGGGCGACAAGATCAAGCTGGACCCTCGACCAACTCGAATCGGCCTACGATGCCCTCGACGACATCGGCGACGAGGTATCCACCACCATCGAGTTCGCCCTTAGGGAGCAACGATAGATGCCGGCGGTAAAGGATGTCCTGAGGCACGTCTCCACGCAGACAGCCGGAAGGCGGAGAAAGTGTTTTCGCCATCCGACCAAGCACCTGATCTCCAAGGGAGAACTGTGCCTCGTCGTGAAGGACGGCCCACAGAAGCAGAGCACGTACTGCATGGTGTGCGCCCAAGAGATCCTCGAACTAGCTCAGACTCGACTCTCGGACCTGACGAATCGAACCTCTTCTACCTGAGAGGACCCACGCTCAAGGGCCCGCGATTGCCCGCACGAGCCCGTGTTCGTCTTTTGTCCCGCGTCATCTGCGCTCCATGGGCCCTCTCGACCTGCGCTGCCCAAGAAGGACAAAGGCCCGGAAACTGTTGAATTTCCGGGCCTTCGACTTGGTGGCGGGGTTAGGATTTGAACCTCATGAGCCCGAAGGGTGCGGTGCCCCGAGGGGTTTCTTGTCAG
>JBDNHG010000088.1:0-2894 GCA_041688925.1 Acidimicrobiales bacterium
CTGCTCGAGTGTGGTTTCACGCTGCAACAGCTGATTCTCGAGCGTGGCGATCGTTTCGAGCTCCGTGGCATCGTCGAGAAAGTTGCGCAGACGCCCGACGCTTGCCTCGGCGGTGTTGATGCGGCTCTCGAGGTCGACGACGATCGCACTGACATCCTCGGCAGAGATCGACTGGGACCGCACATTGCCGATCGACCCCAGGTCGTTGAGGGCGGCCTTGAACTGGTCGGGAAATATCTTGAACGTCAGCACGCTGGTGCCACCGGCGCCGCCCCGAGTCTCTTGCGCGAACAAGAAACCGCCGCGACCTTCGATCGAACGGATGGCATCGCGGGTCGCCGCAGACACGTCTGTCGAACCAATCTCGAGCGTCGCTGTGAAGATGATGTCGCGGCCCAGATCGGGCAGCTGCGCCGTCGCTTCAGAACCAGCGGCGCCCGTGACAGCGACATTGCCACTGGCACGTTCGCCCTCAGCACCCTCTGCTGCACCCGCCGTGTCGTCGACCTCGAAGCTCTCGTCGCTATCGAACATGGCGTCATCGCCGCTTTCGACCGAATCTATGGCGTCATCGGTCGATGATTGTGCGGTTTCGATGCTGCTCTGGCCCACACCGCCGCCACAAGCCGAAGTCAGCAGAGCGAGCAGCAGGCCGACTGCGACGAGCAGAGCGGTGCGCTGTGGTCGCCCTCGGCGAGGTTGTGGGCTGGCCTGATGGTGCGTCATTGCCGGTGTGCTTCCTGCGAGTGGGCTTTGAGGCCGAGTGGGCTTCGAGGTCTATGACGACGGCGAACCTTCATTGGTTCCCGAAGTCTCAGATTCCTTGCTCAAACCGCGTTTGTCCAGCCCTATCAGCGTGACGAGCGGCTTGTCGAACTCGCCGGCAGGGCCGGTGCCTTGGGCTCAGGCGTCGGGGGGTCCGTCGGCCACAACGTCATTGTCGAACAGCGCGTTGATCTCGACGGCCGACAGTCCCGCGTTGGCCAGTATCGAACGTGTGTGTTCACCCAGCTTGGGATGCGGACCTTGTGGGCCCACGTCGGCGGTATGGAACCTGATGGGGTTGGCGACGGTCGTGTAGTCGCCGATGTCGGGGCTGGTGATCGTGGGAAAGAGCCCGAGTGCCTGAGCCTGGGGGTCGACGACGACCTCGTGCAAGCCGAGAACCGGTCCCCAGATGACCCCTTCTTCGTCGAAGATCTTTCCCCACTCGTCGCGCGTTCGTTTAGCCATTGCCTCGTCGATCATGTCGACCAGTGGCGGCATGTTCCTGAATCGACTTCGGAAGTCGACGAATCGTTCATCGTCTAGCACCTGTTCGCAGCCGATTGTCTTGACGAACGGCTCCCAGGCCGACGCGTTTGGCATGTTGATGACGACCCACTTGTCGTCACTGCACGGAAACAGGTTCATGGTCGCCGAGATCTGATTGCGTCGATCGCGCTGGCGTAGTGGCGCCTTGTCCATGGCGGTGACGCAGTAATCGCTGGCCTGGGTCCACACTGCGGTTTCGTAGAGCGAGCACTCGACGACCTGGCCTTCGCCGCTGCGCTCAGCGAGTCGCAGCGCCGACAGAATCGCGCCGTACAAGGCCAATCCTGCGGTGTGATCGCCCTGGGCTGGCCTGGCCATGGGAACCTCGCCACCTTCGCCGAGACGTAACGCGTCGTAGAGGCCAGAACGTCCGAAGAAGGCGGTCACGTCATAGCCGGCGCGCCAGGCATCGGGCCCGGTCGTTCCGTAGCCGGTGAGTGTGGCGTGAACCAGACGCGGGTTCAGTTCGAGCAGCGTCTTGGGGTCCATGCCGAATCGCTGCTGGCGTTCGGTCAGCAGATTGCACAGGAACACATCGGCATCGCTGACGAGGCGATGCAACAGCGCCGCGCCTCGTTCGTCGCTGATGTCGATAGCGATGGACTTCTTGCCGCGGTTATCGACGTCGAATTGGTAGTCGTAGGACTTGAGGTCGTCGGGCAGCTTTGGTGTACGCGTCTTGTCGCGTACAGGGTCGCCGGTGAGCGGCTCGACCTTGATGACGTTGGCGCCCATGTCGGCAAGGATGGCTCCGCACGACGGTGCAGCCATGTAGCTGTCGAGTTCGATGACCGTGATGTCGTCGAGTGGCTTCATGCGAGCGTCTCAGCGCGACGTCCGTCGCTGTCGAGTGGGGTCAAAAATGTCATAGGTGCTTCTTACTGACTGGTCGATGGGCTGTAATAACCAAGGGCGCTGGTTCGTGGCTAACCGATATTCATGCTATAGCGGCAGATGCGCCGGCCGCCCGCTCGCCGAGCATCGTGCATAGCAGCGTCAGCCCATGTCAAGAGATGCTGTCGAGGTTGAGGCAACGGTGACGAATTCGCCACCGGTTGACGACTGGAGTATGGCCGCGTCGAGATCGAGGGGAGGGCTGGCGATCATTTCGGCAACGAGCGAGAGCAAATGATGGATCGAGGCGCCTCGGCTGAGCCCATCGAGCACTCGGCCCAGCAGGTCCCGGGTGCGAGCCGGGCGAACCTCGTAGATGATGCCGTCGACCGCTGCGTCGAGAACGCCGCCGCTTCCGATCAACTCGATCGGAAGCGCCGTGCTGTCGGCGGTGAGGATGCGGAAGTAGATTTCTCCCCATTGCCGCCCGGTGCCGAGGACGCGGGCCCCGGGGCTTTCGGCGATTTCGAGGAACGCTGCGGCGAGCCAATCCCGATCGTCGGGGTGCACGACGGCAGCCTTGCACTCTGGCCGGGCACCTCAGTTACGGGCTTTCCGCCCGGGCTTGTGCTCGCCCCCGGTACGACCAAGATCAACAATCCAGTCGCCCAACAAGCTCAAGCTGATCTCGCTGCTGCATACAACGACGCCGCCGGGCGGCCCATCGATGCGACCACGACCGCTGA
>JBDNHG010000089.1:0-1900 GCA_041688925.1 Acidimicrobiales bacterium
CCACTGCTGCGCCAACTCCGGCCGGCGACGATTCAGGGTCGACCGCAGCTACGGCGACGGCGGTGCCAACGCTGCCAACTGTTGCACCAATACCCGACTTTGCGCTTGCGCCCGGAGCGATTGGCAGACCCGACTTCGTGCCACTCGATCAGGGTGTCCCCGCCGATGCCACGTTTGTGGCGAACTGGCCCGAGCGAGGGGTGACCTGGTACGCAGTAACCGACGCCGATCGCACCTGCGCCAGCGCCAGTTACAGCGAGATCCGCTACGTAAATGCTGCTGGGCTGACGCAACCAATCCGCGATCCACAATTGCGCTTCAGTGGCGAAATTTCGCACTTCACCGTGCGTAACGAACAGAATCTTGCTGCCTGGGTTGTCAGCTGCGGAACCCAACTCGAGCTCTATGTCGCCAACCTCGAACCGACCGGCCGCATCGTCGACATGACGCTCGCCTGGTTCGGCGAAGGCGCTGTCGACTCGGCCCTGGTGCTGTGGACAGCCGACGAGGTCAGCCTCAACGCAATCGAGCCTGGCGCCCGCGCCTTCGCCGTCGAGTACAACGTCGAGACGGGCCTGCTGAGCCGAAACGACGGTCCGAGTCGCATCATGCTCGAGGCTGGTGCGCCAGCCGAACGCAGTCTCACCGCGTTGGCAGCAACGTCTGACGGCGGGCTCAGTTATTGGGCCGGCAGGGCCAATCCCGGCACGGTCTCTGCGTGCAAAGTGCTCTATGGCTCCGGGCAGTCTGACATGTTGTGGTTGCGCCAAGGCGAGGGCCTGTGGCAGCCAGCCGCAGCGGGAGACTTCCCCGTGGGCACCGTGACCGCAGCAGCGATCGAACCCGAGTTCCTTCAGTTTGCTTTCGCCGATGTGTGCGCAGGTGAGGCAGGCCGTGTCGTTGTCGGCACGCAACTTCCCGACGGCCGAATTGGAGACCTGAAAACCATTGACCTAGCGCCCTATGTGCCCGGTTATGCCGCACAGCTGTTCTGGGTCGATGCCGACACGCTCAGAATCGAAACCAACAATACCGAATACGGCTTCGGCACGGTCCGCTTCAACTATCGACTCGACGACGGTGTGGTCGTCCAGCTCGACTGAGGCAAACGATCTGTGTAGCTCGTCGATTGGGTAACGCTGACGCGAACGATTCGGTGTGAAAACTGCCTACGCTTGCCCGCAATGGCTGTTCCCACCGCACCTTCGGCTGCGTATCAGATTCAACTTCGTGTACGTCTCCGCAATGTGCCGGGTGTGCTCGGTGCGCTCGCGACGGTGATCGGCGATGCCGGCGGCAACATCGCTGTCGTCGAAGGTTTCGAGGCAAAAGGTGCCACGCTCGAGCGCAGCATCTGTGTGAACGCACGCAACGAAGAGCACCAGCTCAAGATCGTCGAGGCGGTAAAAGGCCTCGAGAAGGTCGAGCTGCTCGATTGGTTCGACCGCACGTTCCGCATGCACGAGGGCGGCAAGATCGCGACTCTGGCGCTTGCGCCCGTCGGCGATCGCGACGACCTGTCGATGGCCTACACGCCCGGTGTGGCCCGGGTATGCATGGCAATCCACCATGACGTTGCCAAGTCACACGAGCTGACCATCCGCAAGAACACGGTTGCGATCGTGACCGACGGAACCGCTGTTCTCGGACTTGGCAACATCGGGCCCGAAGCAGCCATGCCGGTCATGGAAGGCAAGGCGCTGCTGTTCAAAGAATTCGCCGGCGTCGATGCGTTCCCTATCTGCCTGAACACGACCGATATCGAAGAGATCATCGAGACTGTCGAGCGCATCGCCCCGACCTTTGGCGGCATCAATCTCGAAGACATCGCTGCACCGGCCTGCTTCGAGATCGAAGAACGTCTCAAGGCGTCGCTCGACATTCCTGTCTTCCATGACGA
>JBDNHG010000090.1:0-2564 GCA_041688925.1 Acidimicrobiales bacterium
CCCGAGCGATAGACCATGGCCACGGCGCGCTGGCGTGCAGCCTCGAGATCGGCTGGTGATCGAGGCCCAACTTCGGCAGCGAACGAGTTTGCATCTCGCAACGCAGCTGCACTGAGAGCTCGACCTGGGTCGTTGCTGGCGGTGCTGAGTCCCAGCGATGTTGGCGTGATCGGTCGTAACCCGATGGTGAGATGAAGTGACCATGCATCGTGCGGCGTGGCAACCAAGTGCGACCAGCCCGGTGGTATGTGGAGTGCATCTCCTGGCCGCAACTCGACCGTCGAGTGGTTAGGGCCCGAGGTTCCCTGCGATGCTGGATCGGGCCAGTTCGACGGAGGTTGATACACCCGCCACTGCTTCACACCAGCAAGCTGCACGATCAGCGCATCGTGCATGTCATGATGCAGACCGCCGGCGGCGCCGGGTCCTGAGAGATACAGGTTCGCGGAGCACTGGGCGGTGTATCTCTGCGAGAGCACACGCAGCAACTCTTCGACGGCAGGAAGCTGACGGTGCACCGCCACAATCGACAGCGTGGCACCGACCGAGACTTGATCGAGCGCCAGATCAGCATCGAGCCAAGCAGGTTCAGCGCCACTAATGGTGTAGCCCTCGATTGGCAGCTCGATGCCATCGCGCGCCAGATAGGCCATCTCGGGAACAGTCAGCGTGTGCCAACTCAAAAGCTGGTCGACGTCGGTCATGGTCACCGGCGCGGTCGACATGAAGTCGGGCACATGACACGGCGCACCATCAGCGCCCGCGGCCCACATGCCTCTGTCGAGGGTCGGCACCTCGGTCATCACTATCGCGACGACAACGACACCGGCACCGGCTGGGCTGGACGTTCGGGGTGTTGCTTCAGATAGTCGATCAACTCGCCACGTCCGCAGCAGCCTTGGTCATAGAGCGGGTCGTGCTTGGATTCGAGGAATGTCTGTTGCGGGCAACCCCCGCTGCACACCTGGAAGTGTTCGCAGTCGCGCCGCAGATCGGCAGTCGCTTTGTCGGCGGCGCGTCGTTCGAGCAGGTTGAGGCTCTTGCGGATGTGTGCGAAGTCGTTGCGCATGATCGAACCGAAGCGATAGTTCGCCTGGCCATAGAAGCGGTCGCAGTTGGCGATGTCGCCATTCGGTTCGACGGCAAACCGCGTGCCCACGCAGTCGCCGGCCAAGATGCATGTGGAATTCGCACCATCGCCGATTCTGCCGGTCAGCGCAGCGAGCTCACGAATGTGGACGCTCGGGTCACCGTTTTCGATCCAACAACGATGTACGTCTATCAGGAAACGATTCATCTCATCGCGTTTCAGGAAGCTGTCACCAAGATCGCCTGGTGGTTCGTCGAGACCGGGTTGCACGGGGTTGAAGCCGAAGCTGTGCACTCCGAGAGCCAGCAGGAACTCGAGCGTGCGCTCGGCCCCGAGCTCGATCGTTGCTCGGTCCACCGTCATCAGCACGCCGACCTTGACATCGTGGGACTGAAGGAGACCGATGCCTTCGACCACACGATCGAATGAGCCTTCGCCGTGCAAGCCAACACGAGTTTGATCATGCACGTCGCGAGGGCCATCGATGCTGACACCAACGGGGATGTCTTCACGTCGTAAGAACTCGGCCCACTCGTCGGTCACGAGCGTGCCGTTGGTTTGGATGCGATTACGGATCAACTGGCCAGGCCGGCGATAACGAGCCTGCAATGCCAGGGCCGTTTCGTACCAACTCACCGGAAGGACCATCGGGTCGCCGCCGTGCCAGCCGAACGTGACCGCCTGGTGTTCGGGGTCGGTGCAGGCCGCGTAGATCAGGTGAGCCAAGACCTCGAAGGACATGGTGTGTCCTGAGCCGCTGCGCCAATCAGTGCAATAGGTGCATCGCAAGTTGCACAGACGGGTGGATTTTACGGTGAGCGCGACCTGGCCGAAGCTCATGGCGAGCCTTCGAGCTTTTGTAATATCGCTAGCTGATCATCACTGAAGTTCTGTCCGACGAGCCGCTTCCGCTCAACCGGATCGAGGGTGGACAAGAGCAGCGCACGCAGCAATGACTGCTCGCGGGGCGTCAGGTCTTCGTCGAAAGCCTGGAGCCCTTTGATCAGAGCCGATGCGTCTTCGGCTGACGCGTGACCGGTCATCGGTCCTACTTTGTTGGGTCCCACCGGTCGAACGCACGCAGCTTCCAAGAATTGGGCATCTGGATGATTGGCCGCAAGGCCGAGCCTGCCAACGACTCGAGCGTGGGCATCTGTGTGGGCTCGATGTTGAACCCGAAACCTTGCACTTCGGACTCTTCGCCACCTTCCACGGACTGTGAAGCCTCGGCGACCAGTGCGTGCAGCAACGCTCGTTCACGTGTGGGGAGCGTGCCACCCCAGCGATCGAGCTTCTCTGAAAATGCGTTGAGTTCTTCTTGCGAATAATTCTCTTCACTCATAACGGCCTCCGTTGGGTTGATCTGCCGATGACGCGGTCATAGTAGGTCATGACTGCGCTGAGGCGTAGACGGGTCGTGTGCACGGTCTGTTGACGATCGAACTTGTGGCTCGTCGCCGGGTCAGAGGATGGC
>JBDNHG010000091.1:0-6411 GCA_041688925.1 Acidimicrobiales bacterium
CGTCATCGACGGTGCGATGGGAACAAGCATCCAGGGATATCCACTCACGGAAGAAGACTTCCGCGGCGACCGATTCGCCGACCACGAAAGCAGTCTCAAGGGCAACAATGATCTGCTGTCGTTGATCCGACCCGACCTCGTCGCCGAGATCCATCAGAGCTTTATCGATGCCGGCGCCGATGTGTTGTGCACCAACACGTTCAACGCGACCACAATCTCGCAGGCGGATTACGCGACCAGCGATCTGGCCCGAGAGATCAATCGAGAAAGTGCCCACATCGCCCGTCGCGTCGCCGACGCTGCCACAGCTGCGAATCCCGCCAAGCCACGCTTTGTCGTAGGCGTGCTCGGCCCGACCAGTCGAACGGCGAGCATCTCACCCGAGGTCAATGATCCGGCGTTCCGAGACATTACGTTTGATCAGCTGCGCGACGCATATACCGACGCATTGACCGGCCTGGTCGAGGGCGACGTCGATGTCGTGATGATCGAGACGATCTTCGACACGCTCAATGCCAAAGCCGCCATCTACGCAGTGCTTGCGTTCAAGGACGAACATCCCGAGCTCGATCTGCCGGTCATGATCTCGGGCACGATCACCGACCTGTCTGGTCGCACACTGTCAGGCCAGACCGCCGAGGCGTTCTGGAATTCGGTGGCTCACGCCAAACCCCTTTCGATCGGCTTGAACTGCGCGCTCGGCATCGACGAGATGCGAGGCCATATCTCTGACCTGGCCCGAGTGGCCGATGTTTCCATCAGCTGCCATCCCAACGCCGGCCTTCCCAATGAGCTCGCCGAATACGACGAAGCGCCCGAGCACATGGCCGAGGTCATCTCCGCACTGGCCAAATCGGGAACGTTCAACCTTGTCGGTGGCTGCTGTGGGACGACGCCCGAACACATCGCCGCAATCGCCGATGCGGTTGCTGGGGTGCCACCACGGGTCATCCCCGATCGGCCGAAGAAGACTCGCCTGTCGGGTCTCGAGCCCATGTCGATCGACCAAGACTCGCTCCTCGTCAACGTCGGCGAGCGCACCAATGTCACCGGCTCGGCGAAATTCGCCAAGCTGATCCTGGGCGGCGACTACGACGCCGCGGTCAAGGTCGCCCGCGACCAGGTCGAGAACGGTGCCCAGATCATCGACATCAACATGGACGAGGGCATGCTCGACGCCGTCGAAGCCATGACTCGGTTCCTGAATCACATCGCGACCGAACCCGACATCAGCAGGGTGCCGGTGATGATCGACTCATCGAAGTGGCATGTCATCGAAGCCGGCCTCAAGTGTGTGCAGGGCAAGTCGGTCGTCAACTCGATCAGCCTCAAAGAGGGCGAGGCACAGTTCCTCGAACAGGCCCGTGAAGCACGTCGCTACGGCGCTGCGGTTGTTGTCATGGCGTTCGACGAAAAGGGTCAAGCCGAGACCTGTGAACACAAGGTGGCCGTATGCGAGCGGGCCTACAAGCTGTTGGTCGACAGCGTCGGGTTCGATCCTGAAGACATCATCTTCGACCCCAATATCTTTGCCGTCGCGACCGGCATCGAGGCCCACGCCGAATACGGCGTCGCCTTTATCGATGCGGCTCGCGAGGTCAAGAAGCGCATGCCGCTGGTGCACGTCTCGGGCGGGCTGAGCAATCTGTCGTTCTCGTTCCGCGGCAACAATCCGCTGCGCGAAGCCATGCACACCGTGTTCTTGTTCCACGCCGTTCAGGCTGGGCTGGGCATGGCGATCGTGAACGCCGGTCGGCTTCCGGTGTACGAAGACATCCCCGACGATCTACGTGAGCGCATCGAAGACGTATTTTTCAACCGTCGGCCCGATGCGACCGAGCGGCTGATCGAAGTCGCCAGCGACGCCGAGAGCCAAGCCCAAGCGGCGTCGACCGACATGAGCTGGCGAGAGAACCCGGCTCACGAACGTCTGGTGCACGCGTTGGTACATGGCCTCGATGAGTTCGTGGTCGAGGACGCCGAAGAGTGCCGGTCACAGTCGAGTCGGGCAATCGAGGTCATCGAAGGTCCGTTGATGGAAGGCATGAGCGTGGTCGGCGACCTGTTCGGTGCCGGCAAGATGTTCCTGCCCCAGGTTGTGAAGAGCGCGCGGGTGATGAAGAAAGCGGTCGCCCATCTCGAACCGTTTATCGAGGGCGAGGGCGGCGTAGCCCGCAAGGCCGGAAAGGTCGTGCTCGCAACTGCCAAGGGCGATGTGCATGACATCGGGAAGAACATCGTTGGTGTGGTGCTCGCCTGCAACAACTACGACGTCGTCGACCTCGGCGTGATGGTGCCGGCCGCTAAGATCCTTCAGGCTGCTCGCGACGAGAACGCAGACATCGTGGGTGTCTCCGGGCTCATCACGCCGAGCCTCGACGAGATGGTGAACGTCGCGTCCGAAATGACAGCCGAGGGCTTCACGATTCCGCTGCTGATCGGTGGTGCTACGACCAGCCGCGTGCACACGGCGGTGAAGATCGAGCCCAACTACGAACACGGGGTCGTCTACGTCACCGATGCGTCACGAGCCGTCGGCGTCGTGAACGAATTGCTCGGCGAGCGACGGGCCGACTATCTGGCCACGACCGCCGCTGATTACGAAGCTGTTCGCGTGGCGCGAGCCAGCGGGACGAAGCGCATCGAAGGTGTGCCGATCGACGAGGCCCGCGCGAATCGCACTCCCATCGACTGGAAAGCGTTCTCGCCCGTCGCTCCGACCTTCGAAGGTGTGCGGACCATCGATGACATCTCGATCGAAATGTTGCGCCCCTACATCGACTGGTCGCCATTCTTTCGAGCATGGAACCTTGCGGGCAGCTATCCGAAGATCCTTGACGACGAGGTGGTGGGTTCGGTCGCCCGAGATCTGTTCGCCGATGGCCAAAAGATGCTCGACAAGATAATCGCCGAGTCATGGCTCGAAGCGCGAGCAATCGTTGGCTTCTGGCCGGCGAATGCCGAGGGTGATGACATCGCCGTGTACACCGATCAGACACGCACCGCGGAACTGGCCCGGCTGTACACACTGCGCCAGCAGGTGCGTCATGCTGATGGGCGGCCGAACTGGGCGCTCGCCGACTTCGTTGCTCCTTCGTCAACTGGCAGCAAGGACCACATCGGGGCGTTCGCCGTCACCACCGGAACCGGTGTTGCCGAACGGGCTGCGGCCTTTGCTGCTGATAACGACGACTACTCGTCGATCATGATCAAGGCTCTGGCAGATCGGCTCGCCGAAGCCTGCGCCGAGCACTTGCATCATCGGGTTCGTACCGAACTGTGGGGCTACCAAGGCGACGAGTTCACCAATGAAGAACTCATCCGCGAGCGTTACCAGGGCATTCGTCCAGCGCCCGGGTATCCGGCCTGCCCGGACCACACCGAGAAAAAGACGATCTTCGCAATGCTGGGCGCCGACGCTATCGGCGTCGACCTGACCGAGTCGTTCGCCATGTTCCCGGCAGCGTCGGTGAGCGGGCTCTATTTCGCTCACCCCGACAGTCGTTACTTCGGTGTGCGTCGAGTCGAGCAGGACCAGCTCGAGGACTACGCGGCCCGCAAGGGAATGAGCATCGACGAGGCGACCAAATGGCTCTCGCCGGTGCTCTCTGACTGAACGCCTGGTTTGTGCACTCCTCAAGGGGAGTGCACACTCAGCGGAATGCACACTCGAAGAGTGCACTAGCGTTCGGGTGTGCAGTTCGCTTGGCTGATCGGCGGCCCAACGCCCTATCGAGAAGCTGTCGGCTTGCGGCTGCAGGCCGCAGGACTCGAGGTGTTCGACAACGACGCTGAGCCCCCTGCCGAACCGTCGCAGACGATCGCCGTGGCCTATTGCAGCCGCGATGACGAGTGGAAGCGACTCGAGGTATTGGACGGCTATCTCGGCCGGGTTGCAGTGGTCGATCAGGTCCTTCCCGCGCTCTATTTGCGGGCGTTGCGTTCGGGTCTCGGCGTCGTGCACATCGACACAACGAGCGAGACGATCGCAGCGGTGGCAATTGCTGCTGGCCATGGCGAAGCGGTGCTGCCGATGGAAATTGCACGCCAGATCGCCGAGGGTGTTGCGCCGACCGATCTGGGCGCCGCCCACGAACTCGACCCACTCGAAACCGATCTCGTTCGTTCGATCGCTCGCGGCGAAACGCTGGTGTCGATTGCAGATCGCTACTTCTACAGCGAACGCACATTGCGGCGGCGGTTGCAGTCCGCGTACATCAAACTCGGCGTGCAAGACCGTGCCGGCGCGATCCGTGCAGCCGAGCGACTCGGGCTTTTGTAGCGGCCGATACCGGGTCGACCGATGGCCGGTTTTGGCCGGTTCCGGCATAGGCGTGCCCGCGATCGTCATGGACCGGCACGAGTGACCAACTGCACAATGGAACCCGGCGACCGATCCTCGGTCACAAAACAAAACGTGCAACCCGTTCGCTGGGCACATCGCCTGGCTCACTGGTTGGCTCGGTTGAGAAGAAGCGACAACATGCGCAGCATTGGGCAACAGACGCTGACCCGTTTACGGCCAGTCGTATTGGGAACCCTCTCAGAACATGGATTGAAAAGAGAGCGCCCTCGTCGGCGAATGCGCCGAGGACTTCTCAACCGAGCGTCTCTCGCCAGCCGCTCGACCTGGCGGCTACCGCAGCCGCTGCAACGGGCCGGCCGGTCGGCTGGCTACGACAGCGGTGCTGCTCTGGCAGCGATCAACAGCATGATTGTTCGCTGCTATTACGACTCATTCAACGAGCGCAAGTTCGGTGTGGCCGCGACCACACATTCGCCTCGTTGGGTCGGACGGTTTCGGCCCGGCAGTCATGGCACCCTTCGCACTCGTGAGGAGAACCTCGGCCGGATGCAGGCGTTGGTTGACGCGCTGCCCGATCTCCAGTTTGTGATCAACGATCTGCGAGTGGTTGGCGATCTCGTTATCGTGCGGTTCGCTCTCACAGGTCATGGCGACGAAGGCATGTCGCGTGGGTTTGGTGTGTACCGGCTCGACCGAGGTCGGATCATCGACGAGTATGTCGTGAATCCTCTGCTCGGACGCCATGCCCGCGACTTCGCGAAATCACTCGAAGGCGACGCTCCAAAGGGTTCGTGATTCGTTCTGGCGGGGCGAGCGGCCAGGTGGCCGCTCGCCAGCTCAGCTAGCTGTCAGCGCAGGTAGACCCGCAGGCCGGCAATCGCGACCTCGTCGTCGCTGACCGCGCAGTTCATGCGGTCGGCAGCGTCGAGTACCGCGGCACGATCGGTTGTCGTGACATCGATTCCGCCCAGGCCCTCGCCCCGACCGTCGGTTGCTTCGACGAAACGCACGGTCGCGTTGTCGAGCTGCATCTGCGGGTGGCCGTCGGCGTCGGTGCCCAGGTCGATCTCGGCGATTTCGGCCCAACGCTGCGCGAGGCGTTGCGGTTCAGGGCTCTGCAACTCGGCGCCACTGATTCCGCTCACTCGGCTGGTGTTGACGTAGGGCTCCCAGTTCTTGCCTGCGGGATACCACGGTCCGCCCACGTCGTCGCCCCCAGGCATCGTCATCTGGTCCATCTCGAAGAACGAACCACCGGTATCGCCGGGATGCAGCTGGATGCCATCGTGACCCTCGTCAGGGAAGTTGAGGTCAAACGCAACCCGTACACCGAGTTCGGCGGCGCGCTCTCGGCGATGTGTGACGTCGTCGACTTGGGTGATGACCATGTAACCGCCATCGCCGCCGCGGCGGTCGATATAACGACCACCAGCAGTGCCGTCGGTGATTGGTGTCACCACCTCGAGCATCTGTGTGCCGATCGGCCACAACGTGTTCTTGAGCCCGAACTCCTTGACAGCCGGGTCGGTGAAACACGCCTCGACACCGAGCACGGCCGTTATTTCGGCGCCGACCTTTTGCAAGTCTGACGCCACTACTGCGATCTGTCGCAACCTCATCCACATAGTCGCGAAGCTAGCTCTCCGACGCTCGTGGCCCAAGAACTTGGGCAGAGTCTGCTGCTCGTCTGCAGTCGGACGCCGTCGAGCCAGTAGCTTTCGAATGTGTCCAGTTACTCGCATCAACCAAGCATCGATAACCCCGAGCAGGTGCCTGTTCGCCATGCGGCGACGGTGATGATCGTTGCCGACCGACCGCAACTCGAAGTGCTCATGGTGCAGCGCACGTCGCGGGCCGTCTTCGGTCCAAGCGCCTGGGTCTTTCCGGGTGGCCGGGTCGACCCCGACGATGCCGCTGAGTTGAGCCACGTCGTACACGGTCTGAGCGACGTCGACGCATCCTCGATGCTCGACGTCCCTGCCAACGGCCGCGCCTGGTGGATCGCCGGCCTACGCGAAACCCTCGAAGAGGCGGGGCTGCTGCTCGGTGCCGGCGACACGCCGCTCGATGTGATCGAGAGGACGCGTGACGCGGTGCATGCCGAC
>JBDNHG010000092.1:0-7727 GCA_041688925.1 Acidimicrobiales bacterium
CTCGGTCTCGGCGCAGCTCGCTGTCGTAGCGAGCATCACGATTGGCTCGGGGAATTGCTCAGACGGCTGATACTGCTCGCGGTAGGCGTCGCCGATCGACTGTCCGGGGCCATTCGCGATGAAGTGTGCCCACACCAACGGCATGCCGAGGTGCGCGGCGATTCCGGCGCTTCCTTCGCTCGAAGCCAGCAGCCACATTGCCGGCGCTCCAGCGCATGACGGGGTCGCACGGACATCGCGAAATGGGCCGGCAGGGTTGGGTTCGTCGTGCAGGTAGGCGGCCAGTTCGCTCACCTGTGCCGGGTAGTGCTCTGCCGAAAGGGCGCCTGGACCCTTGGCCAGCGCAGCCGCGGTCGTCTGGTCAGAACCAGGCGCGCGACCAAGACCCAGGTCGATGCGGTCGGGAAACAATGCGTGCAGCATTCGCCATTGCTCGGCAACCTTGTATGCGCTGTAGTGAGTGAGCATCACACCGCCTGAGCCGACACGAATCGTGTTGGTTGCCGCCGCGAGCCGACCAGCGAGGATCTCTGGAGCCGACCCCGCCAGTGCCGCGCTGCTGTGATGTTCGGCGACCCAATAGCGGTGGTAGCCGAGCGCCTCGCAACGCTGCGCGAGATCGATGGTGTTGGCGAGCGCTTGCGCGGGCGTCGACCCCACCGATACTGGTGACTGATCTACGACGCCGAGCCTGCGAATCATTGCCCCAGGCTACTGGTGGCTCTTTGGCGCACGTTTAGCGACCCAAGGACGGCCGGCTCGTCAGGCTCCTGGCGACACCCATCGTGCCACATGCTATTTTGTCGGATGTATGAACGTCTTCGCATGGATTTTGGGGATCATCCTGGCAGCCGGTTTCGGTGTTTTGGGAGCGACGAAGGTAGTGGGCCTCGACCCCAACCGAGTGCGCTTGGGCTACTCGAAACGCCAGTTTCAACTGATTGGCCTGTCCGAGGTCGCCGCTGCCGTCGGCGTCATCATTGGCGTGGTGTCGACAAAGCTCGAATGGGTGGGTCTCGCCGCAAGCGTTGGTCTGGGCACCCTCATGATGGGCGCGCTGATCGCCCATGCTCGTGTGGCCGACGATGGCAAGAAGATCGTGCCGGCGCTGGTGATGCTGCTTGTGGCAATCGCCTACATGATCGTTGTCTCGCTGCGCTGACGCCGTCGCAACTGCCCACCGGCCGAGTTTCTTACAGACCCAGGACTGATGATGGCAATGCCCAGCACTCGGCGTTCTCGGGGCTGGTGACCCCGTGGCCAGGATGTCTCGTATCCATCGCCGCAGGTTTGACATGTGTACACGCAGGCTGTTGCGGTTCGACGCCGGGTCGGTGTCCGCGTCGGGCCACAGCGCTTTGACGAGTACCTCGAGCGAGACCGTGCGGCCACGGTTCAACAACAAGACGGCGAACAACGTCGCTTGCATCGATGACGACGGACGATGCTGAGTTCCCTCATCTGTTCTGAGCCATGCCCCGCCAAGAGCACCCATGACAAGCTGCATTGCTCAGGCGTCATCGGCGAGAACGAGCTGTGGGGACAGCTCGTTGTCGATACGTGTTGTGCGAACCGACGTCACGACGCGCTGAGTCTTTGGAGCGTGCCGACAGCCTGATCGAGTTCTGATTCGGTGGTCAGGTAGTGCACCGAGATTCGCATCATGTTGGGCAGGTTCCGGTTGGTTGCGTCGAAACGAGTTGAGGCTGGCGTGGTCACCGAAATGTTCACGTCGTCACTGCGCAATGCTGCCTTGGCCTCGAACGGGTCGAGCCCGGGTCGGGTCGCAGTGATGATGCCGCAAGGCCTCTCGCCCAGATCCCAGACCGTGAAGCCGGCTTCGGCGAGGCGACGGCGCAGCGATGCCGCGCGTTGATAGATCGTGGCTTCGATGCGCTCGGTGCCGATCGCTCGAGCTTCATCAACCGCATTTCCGAGACCGAGCCAGCCGGCATGGCTGAACTCCCAAGATTCAAATCGTTGCGCCGTTGGCTGCAACACATAGTTGGTAGGGCTGGTCCAGTCGGCACCGTGGTGGTCGGGGTGGTCGGGAATGAGCTGCTCGACGATGCGCTCTGACGCATACAGGAAGCCCGTTCCGCGAGGGCCGCGAAGGTACTTTCGGCCGGTCGCCGAGAGCAGGTCGCAGCCGATCTCCTCGACATCGAGATGTAGTTGCCCGACCGACTGGCAGGCGTCGAGCAGATAGGGAATGTCGGCGGCATTGGCGACCTTGCCAACAGCAGCTGCTGGGTTCACGAGCCCACCGTTGGTAGGTACATGGGTCAGCGCAATCAGCGCAACGTCGTCGTCGACTCGGTTCGCGAGTTCGTCGACATCTACCTGCCCATGTTCGTCGTCGCCGACGACATCGATGGTTACGCCACGTCGCTCGACCGCCCGCAGGAAGGCGACCGCGTTGGCTCCATAGGCCGCATTCGCGGTGATGATGCGCTGTCCGGCCTGCATCGGTACCGACCAGAAACCAGCGTTCCATGCTGCCGTCGCCTGCTCGAATCGCGCGATCTCGTGACGTTTGGCGCCAATCAGCGAGGCGACCGACTCATAGACCTGCTCACCGCGGTCGGCGGCGTCGTCGGCCGCCTCGTAACCGCCTGTCATCGCCTCGCGCCGCAGATGCTGGATCTGGGTATCGAGCGTCGCTTGCGTCGGAAGCGACGCCCCTGCGTGATTGAGATGTACGACGTTGTCGGCGCCGGGGGTCTGCGATCGCAGCTGCGCAATCTCGGCGGCACCGAGCGGCGTTGCGAGCGCGGCGCTCATTTGTTGATCTGTCCGACGGCGCTCGTGGGGCGCACGGTCAACAGTTGGCGTTGTTCGGCAACCATCGCGGCGCGATAGCCATCCCAGTCGGGATGTTCGCCTGCGACCGTCCGGTAGTAGTCGACGAGATCGTCGGCAGCCTGGTCGCCGGGATCGTTCGTGACCGCACCGAGTTCGGCGATGCCGTCGAACGAAACGTAGCTCCAGCTGGCTGGGTCGGTGAGGTGAAGCACGATGCGAGGGTCGCGGCGCATATTCGCGGTCTTCGCCCGAGTGGCCGTCAGCGAGATCACGATGGCGCCGTCGATTACTGCATACGCGATATCGCTCGATTGAGCGCGCCCGTCCTTTCGCAGCGTTATGAGCACGGCGTGTTTGTGCTCACCCGCCCACTCGATTGCCTGCTCAACGGTGATTGCCATGCTCGAAGTCTGCCCCACCCAGACGCCAGCCGCTTCCCCGCCAAATCAGATCATGCATCTGTGACCCTGCAGGTCTAAATAGTCGACCTGTGGGGTCACAGATGATGGCTTGGTAGTGGGCCCGGCTTGGGTTGGATCAGGCGAGGGCCGCGGTGATGGCGTTGACGCCGGCAACGAACGCGTCGCGTTGTTCGTCGGACAGCGATGAATAGTGGCTGGCCGACAGGGCGTCGGTTTGCACATCGACGGCTGCAAGCTTGGTGCGGTCGGCGTCGGTGATCTCGATGTCGGCTGGCCAGCCGAATGTCTCGACGTCGCCTGGTCGGCGGATGGCATGAGCCACACCCGGATGAATGCCTGCGGCGACTACTGCGGCCAGGTGGGCGCTGCCACGAAGCTCACGGTGCAAGACGCACTGGTGCATGGCCCGAGCCGGCAGGTCTTCGGGAAATGGAAGCGCAGCGGCGCCTGCGTACAACGACAGTGCCGCTGGATTTACATCGGCGACGACCTGTTCGGCGGCTTCGCAGAATGCAGCGAGCTCCGCGACGTCGGCCAGCTTGGCACGCCCGATGTTTGCATTGCATTCGAGTGCTGCCGCAGCAGCGTCGCGTGGCGCACATTTTTCGCGTGCGCTGTTCCACATCTTCTCCATGACAGCAGGTGCGAAATAGCCGAACGCACTGGTCGCTGTCGGGGCGTCGATATCACCCATGAGCCCGCCGCGGCCAAGGAAGTAGAACCGCATGCCGTCGAGGCCGAGCTGTTCCTTGCCATGGGCGATCGTGGCCGGGTCGAAGTAGTAGGCGGCGCCGAGCGAGTTGATCGGGGCAGTAGTTGCGCTGACGAGTTCTTCTGGAGTCATGCTTGTTCTTTCTGAAATTGGTTATTGCTGGGGTGGGTCGGCGATGAAGACGGGGATCTCGCGATCGCCAGCCTTCTCTTGGTACTTCTCATATGGCGGGAATGCGGCGATGCCACGCGTGTACCACTCGGCTCGTTCTTCGCCGGTGACGAGACGGGCTTGGGTTTCCCACGGTTCAGGGCCGTCTTGCACCAGTACGGTCGGGTTCGCGACCAGGTTGTGGTACCAGCCAGGATGCGCCGGAGCGCCGCCTTTGCTGGCAATCAACGCGTAGGAGCCCTCGTGTTCGACCCGCATGAGGGGGACCTTGCGAACCAGGCCGCTCTTGTGCCCGATCGTCGTCATGACGATGATCGGGAGATCTGTGTCGCGAAGTGTGTTTGCTTTGGTCCCTCCGGATGCTTCGTATTCTTCGACCTGGTTAGCGACCCAGTCCCAGGTCGACGCTCCATATTTGCCTTCAAAGTCCATGGCACAAAGCTACGACGTTTCGGTTCCGTCTACCCAAACGCCGGATCTTTGCCGCAGCGAAGCAAGGAAAAGATGAAGGACGCTGTAGTGGCGTGAGGGACGAGCGCCGTGGTGTGAGCTGGTGACAGTGTCCGGCGAACGCCGGATCTTTGCCGCAGCGAAGCAAGGAAAAGATGAAGTTTCACTGTGGTCAATGTTGTTGTTGCGCAGAATGTGCACAGGTGAGACATTATTCACGAGATTGCTTTCGGATGATCCCCAATCTGGCGTTCTGAATCCGTAGAGTCATCTCAGTGACCTTCGAATGGGCGCTGGCTATTGGACCGGGCCATCGGCGTACTGACGCTGATGATCCGATGATCAGAACGGCCGCGACGTTCGGCATATCGATAGATGCGGTCAGCGAGTTCCGTATCGCGCATGTGCGCGCTGATCTTTCCGCAGAGCAAGTGGACATCGTTGCGACGACATTGCTCACCGATCCCGTCACGGGATGGTGGAAACCTGCGGCCGAACTGATGCACGACGGTGAAGTGGTCATCGAGACGGGTCTTCGCCCTGGCGTCACCGATCGCGAAGGTGCCGAACTTGTTCGCGCCAGCGCGCAACTCGGTCTCGCGTTCGATGCCGCGACGATCGGTCGCCGCTGGGTGATTGAATCCTCACCAGCGTTGAGCGAAGAACAAATCGATGAGTTGGTGCATCGCGTGTTGCACAACGAAGTCATCGAACGATGGTCTGTTGGTGCGACCTCGCTCTCTGCCGGCTTCGTCGAAGGTCAGCCGTCGACACCCGCCACCGAGATCCTCGCCGTTGTCGGTGCATCTGACAATGATCTTCAGGCGCTCACCGATGGTCGCCGGCTGGGGCTGAACCTGGTCGAAATGCAGCAGGTTCGTGCGCACTTCACTGCGCTTGACCGTAATCCGACCGACGCTGAGATCGAAACGATCGCTCAGACATGGAGCGAGCACTGCGCTCATAAGACGTTCCGAGCCACGATCGATGTCACCAACGAAGCAGGTGACGTCGTCGAGCAGGTCGATGGCCTGCTCAACCAGTATCTGCGAGCGGCGACCAACACCATCAACGCACCATGGGTGCACAGTGCGTTTGTCGACAATGCGGGTCTGGTGCGCTTCGATGACGAGTTCGACATTGCGCTGAAAGCCGAAACGCACAATCATCCGTCTGCGCTCGAACCATTCGGCGGCGCCAACACCGGTGTCGGCGGTGTGATCCGAGACATCATTGGCGTGTCGGCCAAGCCGATTGCTGTGACCGACATCTTGTGTTTCGGTCCACCAGATCTTGACCCAGCCGAATTGCCCGACGGCGTGTTGCACCCGCGCCGCGTGCGCGACGGAGTCATTGCCGGTGTCGGCGACTATGGAAACAAGATCGGCGTTCCCAACGTCGGTGGTGCCATCGTCTACGACCCGTCCTATACGACGACGCCATTGGTGTTCGCCGGATGCGTGGGCGTTCTGCCCGTCGGCTCGCATCCGACCGAACCTCAGCCTGGTGATTCAATCGTCGTACTCGGTGGTGCCGTTGGACGCGATGGCGTCGGCGGCGCGACCTTTTCTTCCCAAACCATGCAGGCCGAAACCGCCGATGTTGCCGGTAGCTCGGTGCAGATTGGTGACCCGATCGTCGAAAAGGGCTTGATTGATGTGGTGATGGCCGCGCGAGATGCTCGGCTGTACACCGCGATCACCGACTGCGGCGCCGGCGGACTGAGCTCGTCAATCGGCGAAATGTCCAGCGAGCTCGGCGCCGACGTCGACCTCGACGCGGTGCCCCGCAAATACCCGGGTCTTGCCGGTTGGGAAACCTGGCTGAGCGAGGCGCAGGAGCGCATGGTGTTGGCCGCTGCCGACCCAGCGCCAATCCTTGCGCTGGCAGCGCGCTGGGGCGTCGACTCATCGGTCGTTGGCACGTTCACCGGCGATGGCCGACTCGTGGTGCGTCAAGGCGGCGAAGCAATCGTCGACATCGATTGCACGTTCCTGCACGATGGGTGCCCTCGGCATCATCTCGTCGCTCATGCCCGACCTGCGGCCCGACCTACCCGCAAGCCAATCGCCGGCGACTTCGATCCGAAACAGGCCACGCTCGCACTGCTGGCCCACCCCACGATCGCCTCGAAAGAGGCAACCATTCGCACCTATGATCATGAGGTCATGGGCGGCACGATGGTGCGTCCGTTCGGAGGCCCTCACGGCGACGGTGCCGCTGACGGAGCTGCGACGATTCCCACCGGAACCAGTGGCGATCGGGCAATGGCAATCGGCATCGGCGTCAATGCCATCATCGGCCGTTACGACGCGTACGCCATGGCATGGCATGTCGTCGACGAGGCCGTGCGCAATGCGGTGATCGCCGGCGCCGACCCCGACGAACTGTCGCTGCTCGACAACTTTGCGTTCGGCAACCCGAACGACCCCGACACGCTCGGGCAGCTCGTCGCAGCGTGCAAGGCCTGTCATGACGCGGCGTTGAACTTCAACGCGCCGTTCGTAAGCGGTAAAGACAGCCTCTACAACGTGTTCGTGCATCCTGACGGTACTGCCGACCCGGTCGCACCCACGCTGGTGCTCACTGCGGTGGGTATCGCCAAACATGTCGACAACATCCCGCTCACGGGTGTTGTGGCGGCGGGCAATCGGGTCGCGTTCGTGGGTCCCGTCCGCGGTGCACTCGGCGGTTCACACCTCGACCTGGTGTCTGGCGGTGACCGTGGTGGCGACGTACCCGCCCCCGACCCGACAGCGGTGGTGCGTCATCGCGAATTCGCATCCGCAATCGCCGAAGGGCTCGTCGCGTCGGCCCACGATCCAAGCGAAGGCGGAATGGCAGTCGCTGCCTGTGAATGGGCCTTCGCAGGTCGTCTCGGTCTCGAACTCGACATCGCCCAAGACCAGGCCACCCTGTTCGGCGAAGGCCCAGGTCGTTATCTGGCCGAAGTCGCCCCCGCCGACGTCGAGCGGTTCCAAACGCTGGTTCCCAGTGCGACGTTCATCGGCACGGTGACCGACCAACCGTTCGTGCAGCTTGGCGACTCACCCGATGCGTTGCGTATCTCGCTCGACGAAATCGAGATCGCATGGAAGACGCAACCATGAAGCGACACGGCGCAGGGGCCCCGTGATGAGCAAACCAAACGTTCTCATTCCGGTCGC
>JBDNHG010000093.1:0-2471 GCA_041688925.1 Acidimicrobiales bacterium
GTTGGTTGCCCACCTATGTGACCGAAAAAGCCAAGAAGGACGACCTGGTGCGTCCAGTCATCGTCGAAGTGGCCGGCGCCGAGATCATCGATGGTCCAGCGCGGCGCGAACTTGGACAACTCGCAGGCGCTATGTCGGCTCGTTTCAACAAGGGCGATGGCGGATCACCCGAGCGTGCGATTGCCTCGTGGACCGTCCGTGCTGCCAGCGGCACCGAACTGCAAATCGTCGCCAGCCATCAGCGCGCCGGCACCAAACACGCCACCGTCCTTCTCAACCCGACCTGACTATCGCTGCCGTCTACTCGGCGGACCATCGGTCGATTCCCTGCATGCCATATTGGTGCAAGATAATGGCGCGGCTGGGTGTCAGCTTGAGGAATGCGGTGTCGGGCGAGTCGTCAGGACCACCGGGGGCGAACGCGTTGAGGTCATAGTCGAACACGTCGTTCCACAGGCGACGTTTGGTTTCGATGTCGGTGAACAATTCGCCCTTGCCCCAGAGCTCGACGCCGTCACCGACCTCGGTGACCTGCCAATGCATTGCGACCTCGTTGTTGGCAGCGATATTGCGGGCCTTGACCGACGACGCTCCCATCATGATCCAGCAGTCGTCGCCTTCCCAGCACGGGTGCACCGGTGCGACGTCGGGCTTGTTGTCGGCGCCAACCGTCGCGAGGTGCGCCCATGGGCTCAGGGTGGTCGCAAAGGTCTTGATGGCTTCGAGATCGATGGCGTTGGTCATCCGCGAACGCTACGGCACCTGGGCGACCGGTGCAGCGACAATGCGGCCGGCACCGGCGTCGACTTCGACAGTGCTGCCCGCAAGCTGATTGCGCAGGTGGCCGGCGGTCCTCGACGGCAGATGTGGCGCTGTCAAGCCGATCGGCGATGCACAGCGAGGTCCCTTGGGCACGGTGGGAGCCGACTTGTGTGCCGCTGCGAATGGTGGCTGATGTCTGACGAATCGTTAGTTCGACACAGAATATGCATCAGCCACGAGTTGATGGGCCAGGTGGAGGGCGTCCTCTGCTGATTTCTCGCCTTGGCTGGTTGCTGCAAGCCAGCACAGGTTTCGCAGACTCGCGAGCTGGGGAGGCACGGCCGATCCCTCGGGTATCACCAGGTCGGCGGCGGCGAGTGCTACCACCAGCGCTTGCTGCCGGTCGCCGCGCGCCGCGAGCGCTTCCGCGGTTTCAAGCAGGCGCAGCGACAGCGTTGTTTCTGACACGCTCGACCCGACCAGGTCTGCTCGTCGGTACTGGATGTAGCGCGCTGTTGTGACGCCGCCAAGCGCGACCGCCAGCGCGGCGGCACCGACCCAGCCAGGTGCGCTGGATACGACTGCCGTCAGTGCACCGGCAGCCCACCCGAGTTCGAGCCGGGTCTCGAGACCTGCAAAGGCCTTGCCCCGTCGAGCATGTGGCGCCTCGGCCTGGACAACGCTGTCGAACGTGCGCCTGGCAACGCTGGCGCCTAGGCCCACGGTAAAAGCGAGCGCGACAGCGGTGATGCGATGAAAACGCAGTGCCGTTACCAGCGCAACGAGAGCGGGGGCCCCCAACGCAGCGGTGAACGTGAGCTGTTCTCCGACCGCTCGCCGAAGCCGGTGAGCAACGAAGGTTCCGGCGAAACCACCGAGCGACATGGCGAGGGCCAAAACGCCGAACAGCCAGGTTGGTTGGCCTGCCCGTTTCATCGCGAATCCGAGGTGGAAGATCAGGAAACCAATAGCGGCCCGCAACCAGCCCATGGCGATGGTGGCCGACCGCACCGCGGGGCCAGACAGCTCCATCTGCTCGACGATTGGCGATACGGTCTCGTCGGGATGAGGAGACGGCAGGCGGAATGCCGCCAGTGCTCCTGCACCGTAGAGAATAGCGCCTGCTCGCAGCACCCATGGTGGGCCGGCGGAGTTCAGCAACGCGACCGCAGGCACGGCAGCAGCGGCTCCGGCTAGGGCGGCCATTCGGGCAATACGAGCATTGACGACGACGAGGTGCGTGCGGTCGGCGACGAGTCGTGGAATCAGCGAGTTTCTCGAGACGGCGAACACCTTGGCAAGCACCATGATCGCGAACGCCTGCGGGTAAAACAACAGGCCCTTGAGCTGAGTTGCCAGCAGCAAGGCGAACAAGGCTCGACCGCCGAGGGCCGTTACAAGCATTACACGGTGGCCGCCGCGGGCCGAGTCGATCAGCGGTGCGATCAGCGGCGCGAGCACGAGGAATGGCGCCATCGTGACCGCGAGATACAGCACGATTCGGGGGCGGGCCGCGTCGAGGGAGACGTTGAAGAACAGCGAGCCGGCCAGCGAGACAGCGAACATCGTCTCGCCCATGCTGTGCAGCGCCTGTACCGGCACGAGTCGGCGAACGCCGGTGTCGCCGAGCAGAGGAAGGTCGTCGAACCGGGCTGGCGTAAGGCGACGCATCCAGCTCAGCGGTGGCCGAGACGTGTCTGCCGAGATCA
>JBDNHG010000094.1:0-4415 GCA_041688925.1 Acidimicrobiales bacterium
CTGTCGCTTCCACCGCCACATGCGGTAGCTACCAATGCGAATGCCAAGAGCATCGACACGAGTCGAATAAGACGTGAATTCATTAAAGATTCCCCTCACATATGCGACCCGACGGCCGCTGCCGAGACACTAGCGACGTTTCTCATCCTTGTGACGCCAGTCACGGGATTTTGAGGGCGCTGAGGCCTGATTCGCTGACCCCTGCACCAGCGTTCGCAAAGTTGTCGCTAGGCGGGGAGACTCAGGCCAGCGTCGGCAGGTCGACGAACAGGTCAAGCGCCTCGGGGTTGGCCAGCGCTGCATGGTTGTTGACCGGTCGCCCATGCACGATCTCACGCACCGCGATCTCGGCGATCTTGCCGCTGCGGGTGCGCGGCAGGTCGTGGACAGCGACGACGATCGCGGGCACGTGCCGGGGCGTTGCCCCATGGCGGATCGTGAGACGGATGCGGTCGGTGAGCTTGTCGTCGAGTTCGACGTCGTCGCGCAGGCGCACGAAAAGCACGATGCGTGTATCGGCGTCGTAGCGCTGACCGATGACCAAGCCTTCGAGTACCTCGGGGATCTTCTCGAGCTGGGCGTAGATCTCGGCGGTGCCGATGCGAACGCCGCCCGGGTTGAGCGTCGCGTCGCTGCGACCGTGGATGATGATGCCGCCCTGGTGTGTCCACTCGGCGAAGTCGCCCTGGTGCCACACGTTCTCGTACCGCTCGAAGTACGCGGCAAGGTAACGATCGCGTCCGTCATCGCCGAGAAAGGTCAACGGCATCGATGGAAACGCCTTGGTGCAGACCAATTCTCCCTGATCGCCCGGAGCCGCGGTGCGCCCGACATCGTCGAACACATCGATGGCCATCCCCAGCGCTGGTCGCTGTATTTGGCCGCTGTACACCGGACCGTTGGGATCACCCGAGACCAGACATCCACAGAGATCGGTGCCGCCCGACATCGACAGCAGGTGCACGTCCTGCGCGATCTTGTCGTAGACGTAGGTGAATCCCTCGGGTGACAACGGTGATCCGGTGGACGCAAGCGTGCGCATCGATGCCATGCCGTGGCGCTCAGCAACGTTTAGTTCGGCCTTGAGCAGTGTCTCGATGAACTTGGCCGAGGTGCCAAAGAAGGTGATGCCAATGTCATCGATGAGGCTGAACAGCCGGGTCAGAGCGGGGTGGCCGGGGTTTCCGTCATAGACGACGATCGCCGCCTGATTCGCCATCACGGTCGCCAGCCAGTTCCACATCATCCACCCGGTTGTTGTGAAATAGAAGACTCGATCGCCGGGGCGGACGTCACAGGCGAGTTGGTGTTCTTTCATATGGGTCAAGAGCACGCCACCGGCACGATGAACGATCGACTTCGGCTTGCCGGTCGTGCCCGACGAGAACAGAACGTAGAGCGGATGGTCGAACGGAAGTTGTTTGAACAACGGCGGTTGAGGTTCGATCTCGGCAAGGGCATCGGCAAGCGACCGTCCCTGGGTGCCAGCGTCGTATTCGGGTTCGGATGCAACAACCCCGTGGATATAGACAGCCTCGAGCGAAGGGAGCGCAGAGCGCACCGCAACCAGTCGGTCGAGGCAGTCGAACTCGTTGCCGCCATAGACATAGCCGTCGACCGCGAATAGCATCTTTGGCGCCACCTGACCGAACCGGTCAAGCACGCCGCCGACGCCGAAGTCGGGCGATGTTGACACGAAGGTCGCACCGAGGCCGGCAGCGGCCAGCATGACGATGTATGCCTCGGCGATATTCGGCAGCCATGCCGCCACGACATCGCCGACACCGACTTCGTGGTGCAACATCAGCTGCTGCATGTGTCCGACGCTATCGACCAGATCACCGCGGGTGAGGCGTTCGGTGATTCCGCCTTCGTTGCAGCCGACGAGCAACATGTCGTCGGCGTCGTCTGATGGCCGAAGGATGTTTTCGGCAAAGTTCAATTCGGCCTGTGGGAAGAACGTCACATCGGCGATGTGTGCCGCTGGTTCGATGATGATGTCGCCCTTGGTGCCGATGACCCCGACGAAGTCCCAGAGTGCGTCCCAAAAGTCTTCGGCGTGATCAACCGAGAACCAGTGCAGCGCCTCATAGCTCGGGAATGGTCCGTGACCGCGCTTTTCGAGATGGGCGTGAAACTCGGTGAGTCGGGTGTTGTGCACCCGTCGTTCTGAAGGGATCCAAAGCGGCTCGACGGGCTCATCGTTGTCGGTCATAGCTGTGATCCTGAAGTGATCTCGGGGGCGCGGTCAGTGCCGGAGCGGACCAAATCATGGCATGGCCACGAGCGATGGCTGATCTGCTCGCACCGCACGGGCAAGGCCCTGGTTAGCTCGCTGCACAAATTCGGCTGCATTTTCACTCTCATAACACTGGGCCATGCCCGCTACGACGTCAATCTGGAAGCCGAGAGCACCCGCATCGATCGGGGTCCGCAGCCGAAGGAGTACCTGTGCCATCGACTGGATCGTCTCGGCGGAGTTCGACCGATCACCAACGAAGATGACAGCGTAGGCCGAACGGGTGAATCGGGCGCCAGTTCCGTCGGCGAGCAAGGTTCGTACCCGGTCGGCAACCTCGCGTGTGACCGCGGCCGCGGTCAGGCGGCCGTGTTCACGTTCGATCTGGTCGAGGTCGCGGATCATGAACAACAGGATCGTGACATGGCCCGCTTTGCGCTGCACATCGAAGGCTCGGGCGATGGCGTGCTGAAGCCCCGCCGCCGAAAGCAAGCCGGTAGACGGGTCGAAGTGGTGCGCTTGCGCCAGCGGGGCGAGCGTGTGCCGCTGGGGATGCGGCGCGGTGCGCACGGCTGCCGCAGCCTGTGCCGATGCCACGATTCCGGCGTCGGACAACGACTGTGGGCTGCTGTCGGCGCTCGCAGCCCGTGCATCGGCTTGGGCCGCACCATCTATGCCATCTGGACTCCCTGGACCCTCAGCAAATGGTTTGACCGGGGGCACCGAGCTCGCGGAAGCAGCCAACGCGCCGGCGCCGGCGCTCGACGCGGTGACCGTTAGTGCGCTCGCTTCGGCGATGGTTCGTGGCACCTGGCGAGGCACGCGACTCGTGGCTGCAGCCGGCAGCGGCACACGATCTCGAGGCTGCATGGATGCGGAGGCCGTCGCGGTAGTTATTGCCGCAGTGGTAAGCCGTCCGAATGCAGCTGTGGGTGACCGATCGAGCGACGCAACAGCCCGAGCTTTGGCGAGAGCGGCTCGTTCCGGATCGACGCCGATATCGGGCGGCACCGGAATCGCTCGGTCGCGCTGTTCTTCGAGCGGCCGGCTGGACAACGCGAGCAGGAACAGCGCCAGCGAAAGGACGCCGAGCAGAGCCCAGCCCGGCCCCCATGAATCGCGATCGCTGCGCGCCGTAATCGCACACCCGGCCGCGACAACGCCGGCTAACAGCGCAACCGCCACGGCAACATTCGACCGTCGATCGCGTTCGGCGCGGGTACCAACTCGTGAACGGTTCAGCGCAGCATTGACGGTCAGGAGTGCAAAGAGAACCGCCCACCAGCCACGGTCGACATCGGTACCGGCAACCGAAACTGCGAGAAAACCGGCAACGGTCGCTGCGTACACGAGAATTCCGGCGAGCGTTCTCGAGAATATCCGCGCATGGCTCGCTGCAATGGGTGTAGCTGCCAACAACCCACCAATCACGAACCACGTCGAACTCTCGAGCGTTCGCGCAGCAGCGACCGACCCAAAGTCGCGGTCGAAGAGGAACGCCACCGAGGTTCCTGCCAGTCCTGCTGTAACAGCGGTTCCGGCGATCACGGCATAATCGAAAGCACCAATCCATGTGCCGAGCGTCTCGGCTGGTCGGGCTAGAACAATGACCGCTACGAGAACGCAGAGGCCGAACAGCAACGATCCGAGATGGTCATAGCGCTCGGACAATGCTCCGTTGTCGGCGCGCAGTTCGTACCAGACGGTCGGGACCGTTTTCATGACCGGCGCCAGGCTGAGCGCTGCCCATGGCCAGAATGATCCCGCCTTTTCACCCATGGCGGCGTCGAAACAAACGAGGCCGGCGATGACCGTTGCGACCAGGAAGAGAGAAACCTCGACTTGGCCGGTCGCAAGCACGGCGCCGACCGCGACGAACACGGCAATCGCTGCTGCACCGACCGCTACCAGTTGGTTTCGATCGGTGTGTGTCACGTCGCGCTGGTCAGGCCGACCGTGACGACGATCGCCGACGACGCGGTCCAGAGATCGCGGTCGTTTCCCTTGCTTAGCGCCCACAGAGAAACCAGGAGTACGGCACCGACCGCAATGTACGTCGCCCAGCGGAGGAGATCGCCGTTGGGCTCAGTCGCAGCTGCTCGGTTGTTTTCCCTTGGCGCCACCGCTACATCCTGCATTCATCGACCGGGTCAACGGTATGCGATAGATCGCTGCA
>JBDNHG010000095.1:0-3297 GCA_041688925.1 Acidimicrobiales bacterium
CACGTCAGCGTCCATCACCGCAGCCATCGATTCGACGGACGAGTGCGTCTGCTTTGACGCGATGAACGCCCAACGGTCGGGGCGGCCGCCGCGTGCCGCCGCTGCCGCGTCTCGAGCCGCGACCATGGCCGACAGATTGCCCATCGTGCCGCCAGGCACGAACACACCGCCGGCCGACACGGGTAGTCCGGCAAGCTCAACCAGCCAGGACAACGCCTGGTTCTCGGCGAACACTGCGCCGGAGCCCTCGAGCCAGGAGCCTCCGTAAATAGAACTAGCGCCGACTACTAGATCGAACAGCACCGCGGCCTCGGTCGGGGCTGCCGGCACGAACGACAAGTAGCGTTCGAAGTCGACCGACAGCGACGCCGGATGCAGCACGTCTTCGAACAACCGCATTGCCTCATGGCCGCCGATGCCTTCTTCGGTGATCATTTGGCCGCACGCAGCGAGCAAGTCTTCGGCAGTGCGAGGTGCTCCCAGCGGAATTGTTTGCAGCGCCATTCGTTCGCGAGCGAATTTGATCACATCGTCAGCGATAGCGGCGATGTTCTCGTCATGGTCATGCATGGGAACTCCTAGTGTCCTGTCGGCCGAGTCAGGCCGTGCCAGCCATGACCGCGAATCGGTCGTCGAGGTCCTGCTCGGCAGTGGTCGATTCGGTGCCGCCCCAGATGAAGAGCCGACGCCGGGTTTCGTCGTCGGGGAACAGGATCGTGTTGTTCGCCAACTCGGCGGCTTCGCCACCAAGGCGGCGCAGCTCGTCTTCGACACCGAGCACCGGTGAGATGTACTGCACCCACTGTGTGTTGGCAGCAGCGAGCGCAGGATCGTAGAAGGCGTTCATCCATTCGGCGGCGCCCCGCGCGTTTGATGCACCCGTCGGAATCACCATGGTGTCGAACCATTGGATAGCGCCCTCATCGGGGATGACGAACTTGATATCAGGACGTTCGAGCTGCAATTGCACCGCGTCACCCGACCATGCCATCGAGGCCGCGACCTCGCCCGATTTGAGCAGCTCGGTGAACTCGCTGAACACCCAGTCCTTGTAGAACTGGCCGGCGTCATTCGCCTCGCTGAGCTGCACGAACGCAGCTTCGGCTTGGGCCTGGGTCGGCCGGGCGGGATCGTCACCGTTTGCCAGCATCGCCAAGCCAACAGCCTCACGCATCTCGCCGATCATGGCAACACGTCCCCGCAGATCGGGGGCAAACAGATCGCTTATCGAGCTCAGCTCGCGACCGGTCAGGGCCGGGTCATAGGCGATGCCGGTGATGCCCGATTGCCAGGGCATGTGGAATCGTGCGCCACGATCCCAACCATTGGTCAAGAACACCGGATCGATGTTCTTGTGGTTGGGGATGTACTCGAGCGGAAGCCGCTGCACGCTTCCTTCTTGGATGTACTGCGCTGCCAACCAGTTCGTGGGGGTGACGATGTCCCACTGGGGGCCGAAGAGCTCTTGGCCGCTGTAGTTGTCTTCCCACTCTTCGACGTAGTCGATATTCAGCCCCAGTTGCAGCTGCACCGTCTCGAGCAGCTCGGGGTCGAGATATTCGGACCAGTTGAGCACCCGCAAGGTACTGCTGCTCGTGACGGTCTCGTCTGCGATGGCTCCGGCGCCGCAACCCGCCAGTGCGAGTACAGCCGCCGATGCGGCACCGCTGGCCAGGAATGATCGGCGACTGAAGTGGCTCATCGGTACTCTCCTATGCGCTGCGCGAAACCCCACCATGCGAGCAGTGCCGCCATCAACGAACCAATCAAAATCATTCCCCGCAACCACCCCAACGCGTCAGAAGCCGTGTCGAGCTGATCGAGAAACTGCTCACGGTTGTCCAGCAAGGCGGCTTCGACCGATGTGTTGAACCCGTTGAACGCCGAGTTGGCCGAGCCCTGAATGATCGTCTCGGCAGCTGCCGTGTTGCCTTGTGACAGCGCCGCCTGGCTACGTGCGCTTTCGGTGACGTAACGTTCCCATCGTGCGATGACCTCGTCGGCGGCTGCACGCTCTCGGCTGCTGCTCGCCACGTTGCGTGCGTCGTTCAGTAGACCAAAACCGTCTCCGCCCAACGTTGCTTCGATATCTGCAAGCTCGGCGGTCACTGTTCCGTCGAGCACCGATGAGGTGGCGATGGCCCGGTGGCGGTATGCGGACTGTTGCACCTGCTCGCTCAACTGAATGGCATCGAACGCCTCGGAGTCGGCGTCGGAGAACGCCCGCTGCTGGGTCGCTAATCCTCGTGCACTCATGATTATCAGCACCAACATGACCACGGTCGCCAGCACGAGCGGCACATTCGCGACTCGACGAAAGCGACGACTGATCATGAGCTGCACGCCGACAAGCACTGCCAGGGCGACCGCAAGAAGAATGATCGCGACGGAGTACCACGTCGAGTTGGTTTGGTCATCAAACCGGACCGCAGCGCGGCTGGCGATCGTGTCGACGTCGGGCGAGATCTCGTTACGGTTCAGCGCACTTGCCACTCGCAAAACCGAATTGGCGCCGCTGAGATCTTCGATGCTCGACAGTCGGGCGGTTTCGATCAGGCCCGCGTACTCGACTGCATCAGCGGAGATGTTCTGCAGCGCGGCATGAGATGGTTCGTCGTCGCCCACCAACCGGGCCACCCGTTCGAGCGATGACATCGCTCGATCCATCGCCTGCTCGAACAGGCGGCGCTGTTCACGGTTTCCATCGGCGCCGGCCAGGTGCACCGATACAGCCGCAGCGTCCGCCTCGGCGAAACTGGCGCTGACCTGTTGGGTCGCGATCAGGACGTCGCCGGTGCTGGTGGCGACTTCGGTGGTTTGGTTTACCAGGCGGTCTGTCAGAAACCACGAGATCGTTCCCACGGCAACGATCGCCAGCACCGTAACGATTGCCATCAGTCGCAGTCGGTCGGGCGTCGAGTTCGCGCTCAGTCGCCGTCTTCTGCCGGATGCCGGCTCATTTCCCTCATCTGGCACGCGCACAGTATTACTGCAAACAGTCGGTTCCCTGCGCTTTGCCATCGTCGGTAATAGAGTTCATCGAAGTGGAGACGCGCGAGATCGATATGCGGCTTCAGCGATACACAGCGGCCGAACACCGTATTGGTGCGAACCTGCAAGAGCTCGAACAGCACGCCGTCTATCAACTGCTGACGACCGACGTTCTCTCCGGTGCAACGGCCAAGGCCCTTGCACCGGTCAACGACGCCAACCCGAATCTATGGCAGCTCTTCACGTTGCTCGGCTCGACTCTCGACAGCGCTCGGCGGCTGCGAGGAAACAACCCGCGGCTGCGTC